>CAZPSO010000364.1:0-1829 GCA_964588895.1 uncultured Tessaracoccus sp. | reverse complement strand
CTCGATCTGGTCGGCGTAGGTGTTGGGAGTGGAGCGCTCCACCGTGGCGGGCAGGTTCAGAATGATCTCCCGCCCCTGGCCCGGCTGCCACGCGTCGATCACCTGGTTGCAGACCTCGACGGCAAAGTCCGTGGGCGTCTGGGTGAAGATCTCCGGGGAGTACTGGTAACCGAACTCCACGTCACCCAAGGCACGCTCGGCGTGCTTCATCACGAGCCTGGTGCCCTTGACGGCCAGGTCGATGCACTCCTGCGCACTCATGCGGAACACCACGCGCCGGAACAGTTCGGCGGTGGCGTTGTACATGTGGATCGTGGCACGCTGCGCACCCACCAGCGAATCCGCGGTGCGCGAGATCAGGTCCTCCCGGGCCTGGGTCAGCACCGAGATGGTCACGTCGTCGGGGATCTTGTCGCCCTCGATCAGCTGTCGGACGAAGTCGAAGTCGTTCTGGGAGGCGGAGGGGAACCCCACCTCGATCTCCTTGTACCCCAGGTCCACCAGGAGTTCGAACATGCGCATCTTGCGCGCTGGTGTCATGGGATCGATGAGGGCCTGGTTGCCGTCGCGCAGGTCAGTGGACAGCCAGCGCGGCGCCTTGGTGATCTTCTTCGTGGGCCACGTGCGGTCGGGGACGTCGACGGGTTGGAACGCGGTGTAACGGTGCACCGGCATGGGTGTGGGGTTTTGCACCGGCTTGGGCTGGATGCGGGTCATGAGATGCTCCTCGAGCTGTGGGTGTGGCGCCAGACGTGACCAGACTCCGCAGCGAGGAAGCTGGCTGTCAGTGCGAAGCCCCGCTGCGGCGATCAAGGAGCAGGAGCTCATGTGCCATGCGGCACACGATAGCACCGGGAACGGGCCGGCAACAGCACCATCCCACAGGCCCGCCCTCCGACATCAGGACTCCGCCCGTCAGGAGGTCAGAGACCGTCGGGGTTGGGTTCGAGGCGCTAAAGATCTTTCAAACCCCACCAGCGCCCCAGCCGAACCATTCGAGATCAACTCTGACTGGGGACGCCTCGAATCAACCGCGGCGGGCCCTCGGCCGGACCCCCGCCTCACGAAGTCAGAGACCCTCGGGGTTGGGCTCTCGGCCAGGACTACATCCTTCGACAAGCTCAGGCCCGGACGACAAACTCTGGACCCCGCGTCACGAGGTCAGAGACCGTCGGGGTTGGGTTCGAGGCGCTAAAGATCTTTCAAACCCCACCAGCGCCCCAGCCGAACCATTCGAGATCAACCCTGACTGGGGACGCCTCGAGCGCAACCGCGGCGGGCTCTCGGCCGGCCCCTCCGCCTCAGGAGGTCAGGGACCGTCGGGGTTGGGCTCTCGGCCGGAACTACGTCCTTCGACAAGCTCAGGCCCGCAAGCTCTCGACCCCCGCGTCACAAGGTCAGAGACCGTCGGGGTTGGGTTCGAGGCGCTAAGGATCTTTCAAACCCCACCAGCGCCCCAGCCGAACCATTCGAGATCAACTCTGACTGGGGACGCCTCGAATCAACCGCGGCGGGCTCTCGGCCGGACCCCCTGATTGGGGACGCCTCCAATGCCTTCCCCGGTGGCCTCTCGACTGGAACCATTCGTGAAGACGTCGTCGCCGGCTCAGAGGGCACTCGCACCTTCCTACTCCAGAACCACCTCGGCGTACTCGGGACGCCACATCTGGGTGAGCACCTGCTGCAGCGGGTCGTCGAGTTCCACGCGCGCCAGGCCCTCGGCCTGGGCGGTCTTGCACACCGCGAGCGCCACCGCCGCGGAGACTGCCCGCAATTCGTTGACCGATGGCAGCAAGGAGGCGCCGACGCCGTGGTCCTGCACGAAGTCC
>CAZPSO010000363.1:0-1841 GCA_964588895.1 uncultured Tessaracoccus sp. | reverse complement strand
GTGAACCGAGCGCCTCCACCAGGGCCGGGAGCGCCGTCGCGGCGGTGGCGCGCCAGCTGTGCGTGGCGATCCGGCTCAGGCCCGTGTCTGCCGGGTTGATCTCCACCACGGGGATGCCTGCCCGGGTGGCCAGCTCCGGGAGCATGGCGGCGGGGTAGACCATGTTGGAGGTGCCCACCACGAGCACCAGGTCGGCGTGCTCGATGGCCTCCGCGGCCGACTCCATGGCCCCGCTGGGGAGCATCTCGTTGAACAGCACCACCCCGGGCCGCAGGTTGCTGCCGCACTGCTCGCAGGCCGGCGGATCGATGTGTTCCACCGGTTCGTGCAGCTCCGGGTAGCCGACGTGACCCGGGCGGGAGCAGTAGGCGCAGCGGACGTCGAAGATGCTGCCGTGCACGTGCGACATGACCGTGGCACCGGCCCGCTCGTGCAGGTCGTCGACGTTCTGGGTGACGATGTCCAGGTGGGCCTGCCGTTGCCAGGTGGCCAGTGCGACGTGTCCCGCGTTGGGCTGCACGCCCCGGATGGTGGTGGCGCGCCACGCGTACCAGGCCCACACGGTCCCCGGGTGCTCGGCCAGGGCCTCGGCCGTGGCCAGGTCGGACTCGGAGAACTGGCTCCACAGCCCGGTGGCGATGTCCCGGAAGGTGGGCACGCCCGACTCCGCGGACATGCCCGCGCCGGTGAGCACCACCACCCGCTGGGCGGAGCGGGCCAGGGCAATGATGGGTTCGGGAACTTCGACGGTGGTCATGTGGGTCCTTACTGGGCGTGGCCGGGGTCGTCGGAAAGGCGGGCGCGGCGTTCGTGTCGTTTCACCCGGCCGCGAAAGGTGCGGTCCTGGAACAGGATCCGCACCACCAGCACCAGGCCCGCCACGGCGGCGATCAGGAAGAACACCACGCCGAGTGCCGAGTAGCCGAGCAGGGACGGCCCGACCTCGCCGAAGATCAGCAACGCAGCCGCGATGGTGATGGCGGCCAGGATCAGTGCTGCAGCCAGCCTGTTGGAGACCTGCTGCAGCACCATCAGGACCCGGCTCTCATCGAACGCGTCGACCTTCAGGGACAGCTCGCCGGCGGCCAACGCATCCAGGAGACGGTTGGCGCGGTGGGGGAGGCGCTCCACGAACTCCTTGCCCTCCAGGGAACCGAGCAGCATCTGACCCGGGCTGGGTTTCAGGCCGGCGGCCAGCACGGTGGGCAGGTTCTCGCGGATGGCCTCCAGCGGCGTGAAGCCCTGGTCCAGGTGCTGGGTGGTGCGGTCCAGGTTCAACAGGGCCTTGGCCACCATCGACATCTCCGTGGGAGGCCGCAGCCCGTTGGTCCCGGCGAGGCGGGCCAACTGCATCAACACGCTGCCGGCCTGCAGGTGCGGCCCGAGCGACAGGGTGGAGGTGACCAGGTGGGATACCTCGGTGCGGAAGGTGGCGGCATCGAAGTCCTCCGTGGCGTGCCCCATCTCGGCGAGGACGGTGGCGGCCACCTCCCCGTCGCTGTCACCGATGGCCACCAGCAGCTTGACCAGGGAGGTGCGCAGGCGTCTGGGGAGCCGCACCACCATGCCAAGGTCCAGCAGCGCGATCCGGTTCTCGGGCGTCAGGAACAGGTTGCCGGGATGGGGGTCGGCGTGCAGGATGCCGTCCACCAGCATGGTCTTCAACATGAACCGGAACAACGAGGCCGCCAACCCGGCACCATCGACGTCGAGCATCCCGATCGGGCCGACGTCGGTGATCTTGCGGCCGGGCACGAACTCCAGGGTGAGCACGTCGTCGGTGGAATAGTCCGCGAGGCTGCCCGGCACCAGCAGGTCGTCCTCGTCCTCCACCAGCTCGG
>CAZPSO010000362.1:0-1859 GCA_964588895.1 uncultured Tessaracoccus sp. | reverse complement strand
GAAGAGGATGGCGCTGTACGGCTGTTTCGGCGATCGGTGCATGTGCGGTTTTCTCCCGTTCTCTGAGTCGTTCCCGCCCCTCTCCGGGTCATTCCCGCCCATCTCCGGGTCATTCCCGCCCCTCTCGGGGTCATTCCCGCTCCTCTCCAGGTCATTCCCGCCCCTCTCCAGGTCATTCCCGCTCCTCTCCAGGTCATTCCCGCGGAAGCGGGAATCGACCGACGCAAACTAGGAGCCCTGGCGAGGCGCGCGCCCGGGCCGATTCCCGCCTTCGCGGGAATGACTTGGAAGGGGGGGCGCGGATGACTGTGGGGAGCGGCGACGACTCAATGCGTTGACCCCTTGGAAACCTCCCGCCGCCCATCGCGCGCCCGGGCCGATTCCCGCTTTCGCGGGAATGACTGTGAGGGGACGGAAATGACTGTGAGGGGGCGGGGATTGACTCCCGCCCCCGCCCCCCCCGCTTCATTGACTCCCGCCCCCCCGCCCCATCGACCCCCGCCCCCCCGCTTCATTGACCCCCGCCCCCGCCCCCCCCGCCTCAGTGAATGATCACCGGCGACCCGATCTCCATCTCCTCGTACAGCCGGAGGACATCCTCATTGGTCATGCGAATGCACCCGTGGGAGATTGCGTCCCCCAGGAGGTGGGGCTCGTTCGTTCCATGGATTGCGATGTCATGCGTGAGGTACAGCGCCGCGGCCCCAAGCCGGCCCTCATCCCTACGTTCCGGCGAGTTCATGGGTGGAATCGGCTCGCCGCGCTCCACGAACACCCAGTCCGGCAGGAGCCAGACGGGATCGCGTTCCTTGTACTGGATCTCGAACTCCCCGGCAGGCGTCGAGAAGTCCCAGATCTGCTCCTCACCCTCGAGGAAGTCGCCCGTACCGGTCCCGATCACGGCCGACCAGGCGATGCTGTCCCCCTCCATCACATAGAGCCGGTTCTCCTCGGTGGAGATGTGCACCGTCCGCCCGGACCCGGCGCGGCGCTGCGGTTCGCCCAGCATCGGCGGGCCTTCGATCACGCCCATGATCGTTTTGGCGGGCTCGGCACTCGCCGGGGCAGCGCCCGCATCCACACGTTGAGCCGCCGCGCACTCGGGCGGCTGCAGGATCAGGAGGAGCGCCAGCATCGCCAGGGCGGCTCCGATCCGGCGCCTCACCGGCAGGATCCGCCCGCTCATCCCGCACCTGCCAGCGTGTTGAGCAGCTGCCGGAACTGCTCCTGGGGAATCGAACCCTCCACCAGGCGGCCGTTGATGAAGAAGGAGGGGGTGGCGCGGACGCGGAGCGCATCGGCGGCCCGGTTATGCAGTGTGATCCGGTCCGAAACGCTCTTCTGCCGGTAGCAGGTGCGGAACTCGTCCACCTCCAGGTCGAGCTCTTCTGCGTAGTCGGCGAAGAGGGAGGCTGGATTCCGGGTGCCCTTCCAATCGTTCGGCGCAGCATAGAGCCGGTCGTGCATCGGCCAGAAGGCGTCCTGCTCAGCGGCGCATTCGGCTGCCAGCGTGGATTCGGCGCCGTTGGGGAACATGCCCATCACGAAGGGGATGTAAGTCCACCTCACCTTGCCGCTGGTGACGAACTCGTCGTGCAGGGCGGGGAAGGTGCCGCGGGCGAACATCGCGCAGAAGGGGCAGCCGAAGTCGGAGAACTCATAGACCTGGACGGGTGCGTCGTCGGCGCCGAGCGAGTAGCCGATCTGCCGCAGGTCGATCGTGTCGGCGATCGCCGGCTCGACGGGGTCGGGGCCGAGCCCCTGGACGACCGGTACAGCGGGTGTGCCGCCGTTCTGGGCGAAGATGACGGGCGGCTGATCCGACGCGTCGGCGCCACACGCGCCGAGCACCAGGGTGA
>CAZPSO010000361.1:0-1880 GCA_964588895.1 uncultured Tessaracoccus sp. | reverse complement strand
GTGTACGCCCGGCATGGGCAATCGCTAGGAGGTGGAAGTCCTCTGGGGGAGGCGGTGGTGCTAACCCCGAGTCGGAGGCAACTGCGTCACCGTGAGGTGGGGTGGGGAGGAAGCCCGAGACGTAACTCTGCACCGAGGAACACGAACCGCGTAGAAGGCGCGTTGGTTGGGGTGAGCCAGCACGCGATGGCGAAGCCCGTCACCACCAAGACGGCCAGTGCGTAGACGCGGCGGGGGTAGAGGGAAAGTGGTTGTTCTTATCCGGGGAGGCCTGCCTGGGTGTCTCGTCATCGTGGCGGGACGGTCAGTGTCGAGAGGTGCTGGCTGACTGGGCAGGAGTCAGCAGAGGTCGTAGTACCGCCTGGAGGGATGCCGTTCGGGGGAGTCCGCGCGGTGGGGGGCGGGAAGGGCCGAACGTTGGATGCATCGAAGGATCTGGTGGTTCTCGTATGAGTCGCGTTGATCGCAGCCATCCCACGAACGTGGGTCTGGCGGGGCAGGAGGCGGTGCATCTGCCAGAATCCCGCGCAGGGCGTAGCGACTCGTCGGCGGCCAGTGGTGGCAGCGATGTGGAGCCGATGGGCTTGTGGGATGAGGTGTTCTCTCCTGCGAACTTGTCGGCAGCGTTGAAGCGAGTCCGCGCCAACCGCGGCGGGCCGGGAGTGGACGGCATGACCACGCAGGCGTTGCCTGCGTGGTTGGCCGAGCACTGGCCCAGCGTCCGTGCGGCGTTGGACGAAGGCACCTATCGGCCCTCGCCGGTGCGCCGGGTGGTGATCCCCAAGCCCGGCGGCGGGGAGCGGTTGCTGGGTGTTCCTACCGTGTTGGACCGCCTGGTCCAGCAGGCACTGGCGCAGGTGCTGACCGGGATCTTCGATCCCGGCTTCGCCTCCTCCTCTTACGGGTTTCGGCCCGGCCGCTCGGCCCACCAGGCCGTGGAGGCCGGTCGGGGCTTCGTGGAGGAGGGCTACCGGTGGGTTGTCGATGTTGACCTGGAGAAGTTCTTCGACCGGGTCAATCATGATGCGTTGATGGCCAGGGTTGCGCGCAAGGTCTCTGACAAGCGCGTGCTCAGGCTCGTTCGCCGGTTCTTGGACGCCGGGGTGATGGTCGATGGGGTCAGGCAGCCCACCGCGGAGGGAACTCCGCAGGGCTCGCCGCTGTCCCCGCTGTTGTCGAACATCATGCTCGATGACCTGGATCGGGAGCTTGGCAGGCGTGGTCTGCGGTTCGTGCGCTACGCCGATGACATTCGTGTCTTCGTGCGCAGCAAGCGCGCCGCCAGCCGGATCCTGGAGGGCATCACTGATGTCGTGGAGGTCCGGTTGAAGTTGCGAGTGAACCGAGAGAAGTCCTCGGTCCAACCCGCCAGTCGGGCGGTGCTTCTGGGTTTCGGGTTCTTCTTCGTCACCGGCGGGAGGGTCAAGGTCCGGGTCGCGCCCAAGGCGATCGTTCGCCTCAAGGGGCGGCTGCGGGAGTTGACCCGCCGCAACTGGGGCGTGTCGATGGGATACCGCATCAACGCGCTGAACCGGTTCGTGCGGGGGTGGATGGGCTACTTCCGGATCGCTGAGACCCCCAGGGTGTTCAGTGATCTGGACGAGTGGTACCGCCGCCGCCTGCGGCAGATCTGCTGGAAGCAGTGGAAACGGCCCGCCACTCGGCGGCGGATGCTCGCTCACTTGGGCATTTCGCCGTTGAGCGCGATCAGGTGGGGCAACTCCTCCAAGGCGTATTGGCGCATCGCGGGTTCCGCGGTGCTCCAACGCGCCCTGCCGCGCTCGTACTGGGACCGCCAGGGGCTCACCAGCCTGCACACCGCATGGCAGCGCTTCAGATCAGCGGTCTAACGAACCGCCGGATGCGGGCCCGCATGTCCG
>CAZPSO010000360.1:0-1899 GCA_964588895.1 uncultured Tessaracoccus sp. | reverse complement strand
CACAACGGCGACCACTCAGCAGCCGCCCGCGCCCTCCGCGCCGACGGCTACGGCACCCCACCACCACCGATCGCGCCACCCTCGCCACCAGCCCTGTCGGCGCAGCACGACCGACCGAACCTGACCGTCGTCGACGGCACCAGCGCCCGCGTCACCGAACCACTCAACGCCGCTCGCCTCGGCGAGCTGTACGGACCCACCGAGGACGGCACTGCCCGCGCCCTGGCAGACCTGCACCGCACCACGCTCCGCTACTGCCCACAGCGAGGCTCCTGGCTCACCTGGAGCGGCGCGCGCTGGGAATGGGACAGCGCCGAGACCCACCGCGAACTCATCCGCCACATCGCCCGCGAGCTGCCAGAGGACAAAGGTTGGGCCTCCTACAAGAAACGCGCGCTCTCCGCCTCCGGCGTCACCGGCATCGCCCGCCTCGCACAGACCGACTCACGACTCATCGTCCACATCGACGAGCTCGACGCCAACCCCTACGAGCTGAACACCCCCGGCGGCATCATCGACCTGCACACCGGCACGCTACGCCCCGCAGACCCCTCGGCGATGCACACGCGCACCACCACAGTCACGCCCGACTTCGACGCACCCTCCGACCTGTTCGACGACTTCCTCAACACCACCTTCGGCAGCGACCCCGCCATGATCGCCTTCATGGCCCGCCTCTTCGGCGTAGCCGCCATCGGAACCGTCCTTGAGCAGATCCTCCCCTTCGCCCACGGTATCGGAGCCAACGGCAAGTCGACCCTCCTCGACATCGCCCAGCACGTCCTTGGCACCGGCGAATCCGGCTACTCCATCAGTGCCCCCGCCGAGATGCTCATGGCCCGCAAATACTCCGAGCACCCCGCCGAACTCGCACAGCTCGCCGGCGCCCGCCTCGTCGTCTGCTCCGAGCTCGACGAAGGCCAGTACTTCGCCGAGGCACGGATCAAGATGCTCACCGGCCGGGACGCCATCAACGCCCGCTTCATGCGCGGCAACCCCTTCACATTCCACCCCTCCCACACGTTCATCCTCGCCGGCAACCACAAGCCCGACCTCGCAGTCGGCGGCCCAGCGTTCGAGCGACGCATCCGCTTCCTCCCCTTCGACCACGTCGTGCCCGAGGAGAGGCGAGACCCCCTCCTAGGTGAGAAGCTCAAGGAGCACGCGCCGGCCGTCCTCGCATGGATCGCCCGCGGCGCCGCCGACTACCTCACCGCACGACGGCTCGAAGAGCCGGCCGCCGTCCTGGCTGCCACCCACGACTACGTCGTCGACCAGGACACCATCTCCCGCTTCATCGAGGACCGGTGCCACCTCGCCTCCGGGATGCAGACCGCAGTCACCGACGTGCGCGACGCCTACGAGGAGTGGTGCCAGGAGGTCGGGGACAGTCCGGTCTCGGCGCGGCGGCTCACGCAGGAGCTGCGCGACAAGCACGGCGTCGAGTCCGTCAAGGGCACCGGCGGCAAGCGCCACTATCGCGGGATGGGGATCGCCACAAGTGCCACTGACGCCGACGACCAGGGGTGGTACAGGTGAAGTTATCCACAGGCAGGCCCGTGAAGAGTGGCAGAAGTGCCACTCGCGCCAGTGGCAGAACTTTCAGCCTCCCGAAACCTCGAAATCCGCGCCGTTGCTGGGAAAGTGGCACTTCATCCGGGCTGCACAAACGTACTAGCCACGGCAGGAGTGGCACTAGTGGCACTTCTCCGTGTTCATCTCCACCGCGCGCACACACACCCATGGAGACCAAACCGGAACATCTGCCACTAGTGCCACTCTCGACGACCCGGAGCTCGCCCGTGACCATGCCCCAGCAACTCATCGAGCATCTCGTCGAGACCGGCGTCATCGACACCGACCGAGTCAGCGCCAAGGCCCGCCACCGCCGGTGCAAGG
>CAZPSO010000359.1:0-1901 GCA_964588895.1 uncultured Tessaracoccus sp. | reverse complement strand
GTGCGTTCCGACGGCGTGCGGGGCGAGGAGAAGAACGTCAAGCCGCAGCGCACCCACTGGGACATGCTGCGAGAGCGCCGCTCCATCCCCGAGTTGGAGGAGATCCTGGACGAGCAACTGAACAAGTTGCGCGGGGGCGACCAGCCGCTGTAGCGGGCTACCGGCCGCGCTCCTCCTCTCCCGGCTGGTGCGGCGGATCTAGGGGCGGAAGCAGCGTGCCCTCGTGGACGTCGCCGTCCACCACATCGCCCCGGATGACGTTGGAAGGCGGGGAACTCTTGGTGAACATCCGGCTCGCCCTGCCACCGAAACTCCGCCGTATGACGAAGCGGGCAGGCGGCAGCAACAGAACCAATCCCAGGACGTTACCGAGGAAGCCGGGCATGATCAGCAGCACTGCCCCTGCGAACTTCAGCAGCTTGTCGGAGGTCTCGCCGGCTGGCAGCGTACCCGTCTGCATGGCCTCGCGCACCTGCTGCCACGACTTGAGCGCCTCGTGACGAATCAGGAGTGTCCCCAGCAGCGACGTGCCCGCCATCACTGCCAACACCCACCAGCCGATGAGCTGCCAGAGCCACACCAGCAGTGCGATCTCCCCCACCGTGACCACGAGGGTGAGGATGCTGCCGAGCAGGGTCATGGAACGAAGATTCATGATGAATGTCCCCTCAGCGGGAAGTCAGTGGCTTCCCGCGCCGGTAGAAGAGTCGCCCTACCTGGCCGAGGCGGTGTTTGACGCCCCACGCGGCGGTGCGGAGCATGGCCTCGATGACGATGCCGCGGTTCATCTTGGACTGGCCGAATTCGCGCTCCACGAACTCGATGGGTACCTCGACCACGCGGTAGCCCTTCTTCAGTGCCCGCCAGGCCAGGTCCACCTGGAAGCAATACCCGGCCGAGTCCACCGTGTCGAGCTCAATCCCACGGAGTGTCTCGGCGCGAAAGGCATTGAAACCCCCGGTGGCGTCTTTCAGTGGCACGCCCAGCCACAACTGGACCCACAGGTTGCCGCCACGGGAGAGGATCTGGCGCGACTTCGGCCAGTTGACCACGGACCCACCCGGCACCCAGCGGGAGCCCTTGACCATGTCGGCACTCGTCAGGGCCTCCAGCAGCAGGGGCAACTGCTCTGGCTGGTGGGATCCGTCGGCGTCGTGTTCCACGAGCACCTGGTAGCCGTTGTCGAGGCCCCACGAGAAACCAGCGAGGTAGGCCGCGCCGAGCCCCTCCTTGCCCTGGCGGTGGAGGGCGTGGATCTGCGGATCCTGTTCCGCCAGCCGGTCCACGATGTCCCCGGTGCCGTCCGGGGAGTTGTCATCAGCCACCAGGATGTGGGCGTTGGGAACCGCCCGGCGCAAGCGGCCGGTGATGCTCTCGATGTTCTGCGCCTCGTTGTAGGTGGGGATGATGACGAGGACGTCTCCCAAGGGCTCGGATGCGGTCATGTGGGTCCAATCGGCTCAGACAAGTTCGGCTTCAAACTCTGGCTCCAGAGTAGCCGAGTCCTCCCCATCGCCTCGTCGTCGGTAGCTCGCTGCGACGGCGGCCACACCGGCGGCGGCCAACACATAACCCAGCCACGGGCTGAGCGTGACCGCCAGGTTCACGTTGTAGCGCAGCGGCATCTCGTAGACGCGATGGGCGGCCGTCAACTCGTCGGTCCCGTGGCTGACCCGGCCGCGTGCGTCGATCAACCCGGAGAGCCCGTTGACGGTGGCGGCCACCATCTCGCGTCCCGTCTCGATGGCCCGGACGCGGTTGATGGCCATTTGCTGGTGGGGCTCGAATGTGCCGGCGTAGGTGTTGGTGTTGGACTGGGTGACGATGACCTGTCCGCCGTGCCGGATGGTGTCGTAGACGGTGTCGTCCCACGCCAGCTCGAAGCAGATCACGGTGCCCAC
>CAZPSO010000358.1:0-1915 GCA_964588895.1 uncultured Tessaracoccus sp. | reverse complement strand
CAAGACTAACTGAACCAGAATCAGTCGGGCTGCCAATTACCCCATACCCCTAGGTGCTCGGCTGAGCACGAATAGTGACTTTACAGTCTGGCACTGGCCGCGCGCAAATCCCGGGGCCTCACGCAGCCGTCGTGGCGAGGTTCATCCTGCGGCCGATCCACCACGCCAGGAGCGCGAACAGCGCGAAGCCCCCCACGTCGAAGGCGGCTCGATCCCAGCCGATGGCGGTGGTGGCCTTGGTGGCCGCGATCCCGCCCGTGAAGATGCCGTAGCCGAAGGCGAACAGGTTGTTGGCCACGTGCACGCCGATGGCCGCCTCCAGGCCGCCCGTGCGCCATACGAGCCAGCCCGCCAGCACCCCGAACGCGAGACGATTGGCGAACAGCGCCGGGTTCTGCACTCCATGGAACAGGGCAAAGACCAGCGCGGAGCCGACGATACCCACCCAGGCCCTACCAGTGGCCGACCCCAGCGCCTGCAGCAGATAACCCCGGAAGAAGACCTCCTCGGCAGCTGCCTGAAGGGGTGAGGTGAACAACAGGATGATGGCGAACCAGACCCAGCCCGGTTCGGCCGGCTGGAAGACCGGCATCTCCACCACGAGCCACGACGCCCACAGCACGGCGTTGAGGACCACGGCGCCCACCAGCAAGCAGATGAACAGGTAGCGCCAGCGCATGCCGGGCTGCACGCTCCACATCCACTCGGTCCGTCGTGAGTGCAGGTAGCGGGCGGCGAGCAGCGCCAGGACGAGAAGCGTACCGAGGGCCAGGTGGCTGGCCACCACCCCTTCGGCATACTCGTAGGCCATGGCCTGCGAGTAGTAGTCCGGGAACTCCCCCGGCCGCCCGCGCAAGGCGTAGGTGGCGCCGAGGATGGCCTGGCTGACCAGGGGCACCACCAGGACGAACACCGAAAGCGCCAGGGCGAAGCCGAAAATCAGTCGCGTCCCCGAGTCGCTGAACGACAACGGGTAGGTCGCGCCCGAGTTCGGTTCACCGCTGGTGGGAGTGGCCAGCAGGCTCACGCCAAGACCACGGGGTTGGTCAGCGTTCCCAACCCCTCGATTCCGACGCTGATCTCGTCGCCCCCGACCACGGCCCCGACACCGGCCGGCGTGCCGGTGAGGATCACGTCCCCGGGCAGCAGCGTGGTGAAACCAGAGATGAAGCTGACCAGTTCCGTGATGCCCCGAACCATCTGCGACGTGGACCCGGACTGGCGAACGTCGTGGCCCACTCGCGTCTCGATCGCCAGCCGTGAAGCCTCTTCGGGACTCAGGTGCGTGTTGATCCACGGCCCCAGCGGGCAGAAGGTGTCGGCCCCCTTGGCACGGGCCCACTGGTCGTCGCTCTGCTGCCAGTCCCGGGCAGTGATGTCGTTGGCGATGGTGTAGCCGAAGATCACCTCCGGCACCCGCTCTGCGGGCACCTGCTTGCAGATCCGCCCGATGATGACCGCCAGCTCACCCTCGTAGTGCAGTTCCTCGCAACCCTCGGGGATCACGATGGCCTCCCCCGGGCCAATCACCGACGTATTGGGCTTGAAGAACAGCAATGGGGCCCCGACGGGCACCTCCGTGCCCATCTCTGCCGCATGGTCCGCATAGTTGCGGCCCACGCCCACCACCTTGCTGCGGGGGATCACGGGGGCGAGTAGTCGCACGTCTTCCAGCAGGTGCCGTTCCCCTGTGTAATTGACCGCGACGCCTGCCAGCGGATCGTTGGTCAGCGTGGCCACGCTGTCCGGATGCTCCCCACCGTCGACCTCGAGTTCCAGGATGCCGTAGGTCGGGTCCTGGCCCGCCGCGGCGAATCGCACAATACGCATGGCACAAAGACTAGTCGAGGTAGGTCATGATGCCGTACGCCAGCGCGTCGGACAGCGCCTCCCAGGAGGCCTCGATGACGTTGGT
>CAZPSO010000357.1:0-1941 GCA_964588895.1 uncultured Tessaracoccus sp. | reverse complement strand
CGGTCTTGTAACCGATGTCGAGCAGGACCTCGTCCCGGTCGACCTTGACGACGGTGCCGGAGACGATGTCCCCGTCGTTAAAGTACTTGATGGTGGCGTCCACGGCTTCCATGAAGGCTTCCGGGGTGCCAAAGTCGTCGACTGTGACAGTCGATGCCTCAGAGGAGGAGGTCATGTAGTAGGGCTTCCAATACGGTTAGGTGTTGCGGGCGCTTTTGTGACCCGGTCTTCGACCTCTCCCGAACGGGAGGAACCGTCAACACACGCCCCACTCGGTCCGAGGGCGAGCAGGCCACAATGCCACCTCAGACTACAAGGCCGCGCGAAGCGGGTCAAACGCCGTCGGAACGTATGATATCCGCGTGGAGATCCTGGAGAAGTTGAAGCAGCGCTGGGTGTTGGTCCTCGTCATCGTCCTGGTGATCGCCGTGGCCGGTGTGGCCACCTGGGTGGTCCTGGGCGGCGAGGACGACGCCGACGTCACCCAGCCCCAACCTCCCAGCGTGGCTCCCTCGGTGCCCAACCCCGAGCCGGTCGATACTCCGAGTGCATCGCCGGTGGCCGAGGAGTCGCCGGACACCGTCGAGACCGCCACCCCGGTCGACGCGGACCGCGCGGAGACCCTGGCGGAGTGTGGGCCACTCGGGCAGGAGTTCGAGCCGGTGCGCTACACCATGGACACCCCTGCAGCGGACGCTTCCGTGGTCTCCCTGGGCCTGGACGCCGACGGCGCGATCGCCGCTCCCCCGAAGGACCAGCCCACCACCGCATCGTGGTGGAACCAGGGTCCCCGGGCCGGCGCCTCGGTGGGCAAGACGGTGCTGTCCATCCACACCTACCGCAACGGCGGAGCACAGGGAAACCGCATGTACGAGGGCGGCCAGACGCAGTTGTCGCATGGTGATCTGATCAAGCTCTACGGCACCGACGGCGAGGTTGCCTGCTACGAGTTCGTGGAGGCCACGAAGGTCTGGGTGGAGGACTACGACCCCGACTCCGACGTCATGGTGGATTTCGACGGCGACCCGCTGCTGACCATCATCATCTGCTGGGACCACGTCGCCGGTACCGACGACTGGGCCTCACGCATCTTCTTCTACGCCCAGCCGGTCACAGCCTGAGAATCCACCAGTGAGCGGTCAGTGGGCGGCGGTGAACCAGGAGTCGCCCACTCCGACGGAGACCTCCAGCGGCACGTCGAGTTGCACCGCACCTGCCATCTTCCCGCTGACCAGTTCCGTGAGCGCTTCCTGCTCGCCGGGGGCTACCTCAAGCACCAGTTCGTCGTGCACCTGAAGCAGGAGCCGGCTGCGGAGGCCGGATTCCGCCATGGCTCGGGATACGTCGATCATGGCGATCTTGATGATGTCGGCTGCCGAGCCCTGAATGGGTGAGTTGAGCGCGGCCCGTTCCGCCATCTCACGACGCTGGCGGTTGCTGGAGGTCAGGTCGGGCAGGTGTCGGCGGCGGCCCAGCATGGTGCTGGTGTAGCCGTTGCGGCGTGCCTGGTCCACCACGCCGGAGAGGTACTCACGCACGCCGCCCACGCGGGAGAAGTAGTCCTCCATCAGGCCCTTGGCCTCGGCCACGGAGATGCCCAGCTGGTTGGAGAGCCCGAAGGCGCTCAACCCGTAGGCCAGGCCGTAGCTCATCGCCTTGATCTTGGCGCGCATCTCGCCCGTGACCTGCGTCGGTTCCACCCCGAAGACGGTGGCTGCCATCTCGTTGTGGAAGTCGTGGCCGGTGCGGAAGGCCTCGATGACCTTCTCGTCCTCGCTGAGGTGCGCCATGATGCGCATCTCGATCTGGGAGTAGTCGGCCGTCATCAGCGACTCGAACTCCTCGCCGGGGACGAAGGCGCTACGGATGCGGCGGCCAAGTTCTGTGCGGATCGGGATGTTCTGCAGGTTGGGATCGGTCGAGGACAGCCGGCCGGTGGCG
>CAZPSO010000356.1:0-1958 GCA_964588895.1 uncultured Tessaracoccus sp. | reverse complement strand
GGGCACGACGTGCAACTCGCGCGCGCCGGGGTACCGATGGGCGGGCCGTGGGCAGGCCATGGCGGGCCGGAGGGGATCCCCGTCGACGCGCTGCCCCCGGTCTTCACCCTCCCGGCGCTGTGGCGTGACCTGTTCACCAAGACCGGACGTCCCCTGGCCGGCAGCGTGGGCGCGGCTGGCTTGGACCTGGTGCCCACCACGGCCGCCGAGCATCGCTTCCCCGACGGCAGCAGCTTCGTCCTGCCCGCCGGGCGGGGCCCGCAGTTCTACGCCATCCGCGACCGCTGGGGGGAGCGTGCCGCCTCCCAGTGGCGCGATCTGCTCGACAGCCTCGATGATGTCTGGACCGCGCGCCGGCGCTTCGGGGTGGAGGACACGCAGGTGCCCCGTACGAAGCAGGACCTGGCGGCGCTGGGCCTGGACCGGAGGTTGCAGGACCTGGCGGATCGCGTCGACCAGCCCCACCTGGCAACCATCCTCACCAGTTGGGGGCCGCGCAGCGGCACCGACTCACCCGAGGCACCCGCCCTGCTCGCGCTGCCCCTGGTGCTGGAACGCACCTTCGACCGCTGGCACCTGGTGGACCGCGACGGCCTGCCGGTGGCGGCCTCCGCCATGGTGGAGCTGCTGGAGCAACGGGTCCGTCAACGCGGCGTGGAGGTGCTTGACGACGTGGCCGACCCGGACATCGACGCCCTGCCCCAACTCCCCCGCCGGCAGTTGTTTCGACGCGCACCGCGCGGCTTCCTGGCACCCACCATCACCCACCGCCTGGTGGACGGCGGGACCGACACCTCCCGGGAGGTGGTGGACCACACGTCCGGCAAGCCCGTCGTCAGGTGGTACCGGCCCACCCTCTCGGGGCTGCTGGAGACCACCCATGACCACCGTCACCCCCACGAGGACCTGGCCCGGGGCCTCGCCCCTGACGACGCCAGCGCCTGGCGCCGTCGGTTGCCCGTGACCGGGGACGTGCTCAGCGCGTCGACGGCTTCACTGGGCGGCAACGAACCATGGGCCGAGCTCGCCAGCGGCGCCCTGGCCACCTACGCCCTGCACCAGCACCTCACGGGTGTGGATCCCAGCCCGCGCAACAAGCAGTTCAGGCCGCCGCCCCTGCGGACTCAGCGGAAGCCCTCGTAGGGCCACACTGCCAGCAGATCATCGGCGAAGGACAGGATCTGCTCTTCCTGATCGCCCAAGGCCAACAGCACCAGTCCCCCCTGCCCGGGAACGATCTGGGTTTCGCAGACGCGCGACAGCTCGGTCGAGCCGCAGTACCAGACGTCATCCATCCACTCGTCGTCCCGGGAACCCATCCATTCGCCGTAGACGGCTGCGGGGTCGTACTCCACCTGGAAGATCGGCGCCTCGGCATTGCCCCCGACCTCGTAGTAGCCGAAGTGCGGGTCCACCCCGTCATAGGTGTAGTCCCCCACCTGTTCGGGGAAGGGCGGGATGTTGTCAGGGGCCGGCGCGCTGGATTCGCTCGTGGCGGGGGTTTGCGGGCTGGCAGTGGTCACCGGATCCGGTGTCTTTGTCTCCACGGGTTGGCTAGTCATCTCCGTGGGCTCGGGAGTGGCCACGGCCGTTGTCGGATCGACCGACGGTGCGGGTGTGGGCTGGTCCTCCGCACCGCAGGCTCCCAGCAGGACCACGGCAAGGAGGCTGGCTGCCAGAGGACGCATCCGTGATCGAGATCGTTTGTCGGTCAAGAGCTTCACCCTGTGGTGGAGGATCGCGAGCTCGCCAGTCGGGGATCTGCCCGGAAGTCGTGCGTGAGGGTGTCGTTGTTGTTGAGTTCGGTCCGCATGCGCTGACCCATCACCACGAGACCGTCGCGCGCCAGTTCTCCCGCCTCCGCCTGCGCCGCCAACTGCAGCATCAACTGCAGGCTCATGCGGGCCTGGTTGCTGCGCTTGAAGAACACCAGGTACGGCGCACTCGTGGCACGAATC
>CAZPSO010000355.1:0-1979 GCA_964588895.1 uncultured Tessaracoccus sp. | reverse complement strand
GGTGCTGAGCGGTACCGTCGTCTCCGACAAGATGGACAAGACCATCGTCGTCGCGGTGGAGGACCGGGTCAAGCACCCGCTCTACGGCAAGATCATGACCAAGACCAGCCGTGTCAAGGCCCATGACGAGACCAACGACGCCGGCATCGGCGACCGCGTGCGGGTCATGGAGACCCGTCCGTTGTCGGCTACCAAGCGCTGGCGCCTGATCCAGGTCGTCGAACGCGCCAAGTGATCTGATCACCCACCGGCCCGCCCCCCTGCCCGGGGGCGGGCCGGTTTGTCGTTCCCGGGCCCCCGGAAGCTCCTTCAAGGGGTTGGCGACGGCGTGTAGCGTGGGGACCCCAACCACAGGAGGTTTCACATGAGTGAACTGAAAGGCAAGTCGGTGGCGTTCCTGCTGACCGACGGTTACGAGGACAGTGAACTGACCAGCCCGTGGGAAGCTGTCACGAAGGCTGGCGCCCAAGCGCGTCTGGTTGCTCCTGAGGAGGGCGAGGTGGAGGGGAAGAAGGGCCACTCCGCCACGGTCGACCTGACCGCTTCGGCCGCTGACGAGAAGGACTTCGACGCCCTGGTGCTGCCCGGTGGAGTCGTCAACGCGGATCACCTGCGCATGGACCAGGCCGCGGTGGCCTTCACCAAGGCATTCTTCGCCTCCGGCAAGCCCGTCGGTGTGATCTGTCACGGTGGTTGGATCCTGGCCGACGCCGACGTGCTCAAGGGCCGCACGATCACGTCTTACCCCAGCCTGAAGACCGACCTGGTCAATGCCGGGGCAAACTGGGTGGACGAGGAAGTAGTGGTGGACCAGGGGCTGGTCTCCAGCCGGACCCCGGACGACCTGCCCGCCTTCAACGCCAAACTGGTGGAGGAGTTCGCCGAGGGCAAGCACGAAGGCCAGAACGCCTGAGTGGAATCCCGCAGGGCCGCCCATCGGGCGGCCCTGTTTTGTTTTGCGCCACCACCATTTTCATCGCAGGTATTTCCGATGAATCGTTAGCCAATTGATACATTCATTCGGCTGAGTGTGCAGTGTCCTTGTATATGGTGAAGGCAGATAGCCGGGAACGGGTGCATCGCTGTGCCCCGGGATTCAACCGGTGGTTCTTCAAGGAAAAGGAGTCTCTGATGAAGAGAACAAGGCGATTCAATGCCATCCTCGGTGCGCTGGCACTGACGAGCGTCGCGCTGCTGGGCGCCTGCGGGACGGACGACGGCGACACCACGCCCCCCGCGGACACGCCCGCGCCCGAGACCACCGATGACGGCACCGTCGAGGAGACGGCAGAGGAGACCCCCGGGGACAACGGTGGCGAGGAGCCCTCCGGCGACTGGGGTGACTTCAGTGGGGAGACCATCAACGTGGTGGCTGCCTGGTCCGGGGCCGAGCAGGCGAACTTCGAGGCCGTCGCCGACGTCTTCGAGGAAGCCACCGGCGCCACCGTGAGCTACACCAGCTTCGGCGACAACGGCCCCACCTACATCCAGGGCCAGATCGAGGGTGGCACCCCGCCCAACGTCGCCATCGTCGGCCAGCCCGCACTGATGCAGTCCCTGGCAGCCGATGGCCACATCCAGCCGTTGGCAGACGATGTGCTGGAGACCGTCGAGGCCAACTACAGCCAGTCCTGGCTGGACCTCGGCACGGTCGACGGGGATGTCTACGGCGTCTGGTTCAAGGCCGCCAACAAGTCCACCATCTGGTACAACGCCAACATCTGGGACGAGGCCGGGGCCCAGGCACCCAGCGACTGGGACGGTTTCCTCGAGCAGCTCGGCCTGGTGCGTGACGCTGGTTACGCCGGCATCTCTGTCGGCGCCGACGTCGGCTGGCCGCTGACCGACTGGTTCGAGAACGTCTACCTGCACGTCGCTGGCCCCGACATGTACGACCAGCTGACCAACCACGAGATCGCATGGACCGATGATTCGGTGCGCGAGTCCCTCGAGGTGCTGGCCACCCTCTTCGGCAGCGA
>CAZPSO010000354.1:0-2038 GCA_964588895.1 uncultured Tessaracoccus sp. | reverse complement strand
GTGCGCCCACGCCTCCAGGCGGCCGTTCGCCCCGGGCGTCAAGGTGCGCTTCAGAGCCTCACCGGAGTTGGGTGCGCCCATGAAACCATCGGTCGCGTCGCCGGGCGGCGCCAGACCCAGTTCCAGGTGCACCCTTGTGGACCGCTCTGCCTCGATCGCCAACCACACCACCTCTTCGTCCCTGGGAGCTAGAACGCGGAGCCGCACGAGGCCGCCTCCGGTCTGCTCCCATTGGATGCTCGTCTCGCCGTGTTCGAGGTCGATGGATCGACGGATGGCGGTGGGCGCCGGGTGCTCGGTTCGTACGACGAGGGTGGCGCAGATGCCGAGCGGATTGGTCCAGACCAGACCCTTGTCGAACCCGGCCTCGTCTCCCGCCCGCCGGAGCAGCTCACCAGCCAGGCCGCCATCACCGTCCAGGACCGCCTGCTGGATGTCGCGAAGTGCGGGGGCGATCACCGGTGCCGACGGCGTGGCGTTGGCTGGCACGAAGAAGCGTTCGTGGGAGAGCGAGATCACTTGCGCCGCCGTCGTGCCGTACACCAGAGCGCCCACGCGGCCGCTTCCCACGATCGTCGCGTCCTCCCACGCGTCGGCGGGGGAATCGGTTTCGAAGGGGCCAAGGCTCGCGGCGTCGTCATCCGTGATCCCGTGGTGCCCAGAAGAGTTCATCTCTGCGTGTCTCCTTGATCGACGTCGAGCGGGGATCCTGCTCCCTGGGCAGGGTGCGAGGGCGGCCTGATTGCCAGCTTCACCCGTTGGCGGGGTGAACGGAGGCGAGCATCCACGGGACCAGGGTCAATGAGACGTCCAGGAATCCGTCGTCGTCGACGACCAGCTGGCTCCGCTCAACGGCATTGCCTTCCTCGCGGAGCGCCTC
The DNA here is from genome assembly GCA_964588895.1 of uncultured Tessaracoccus sp. Lineage (GTDB taxonomy): Bacteria > Actinomycetota > Actinomycetes > Propionibacteriales > Propionibacteriaceae > Arachnia. The sequence continues at coordinate 1,158 of CAZPSO010000354.1, read as the reverse complement.
CGTCTGTTCCTTGGTGAGGTTGATGGGTTGCCCCATCTCCACCCACGTACGCAGCGGATCGGCCACGCCCGGTTCCACGGATTCCACGAGGTAGCTGTCACCCGGCCGAAGTCCGCCCACCCGGGCGTCAAACTGGCGCGTGCCTTCCACCTTCTCGTACTGCAGGGCGTCTGCCGCCGTGTCCGCGGCGGCCACGGATGCACCGTTCATGCCCTCGGGGTAGTTGTAGAAGACCGCCGACATGCGATCGGGCGCCTGGGAATGACCGCTGATGAGCATGCCGTCGTCCTCGGCGACCACCTCGTCACCCAACCGGTGGAGCATCTCGAAGGCGTGCGATGTGGGTTTGCGTACCCCATGCTCGTTCAGGACTCCGAATCCCCCGTGGAAGGGGCCGATGCCGGCGCCACCTTCCTCGAACACATCGGTGAAGGTCCAGTAGGACACGGAGTCGGCGAGGTCCCGCGTGCGGAGGTAGGAGCGCAGGATGTAGACGGCCCCGAAGATGCTGTCGTGGATGAAATCCCGGCTCGATGGGGACGAGGACCACTCCGTGATATGAATCTCGGCGTCCTTGAAGGGCCCTTCAGCCAGGAGGTCCCGCAGCACCCTCAGGTCCTGTTCGGTGGCGTCCTGGCCTCGGGTGATCCGGACACTCCGGCCGTCGCCGGCGTGCGCGAAGTCCGTCGGGTACAGGTGCGTGGTGACGAAATCCACCGGCAGATCGTTGACCTCGCAGAATTCCAGGAACTCGCTGATCCACACCGGCCGCCAGTCCAGAGCATCGAAGTCTTCGGCTTCCGCCGTGGCCAGCTGGACTTGCTTGTCCTCGTACTCTCCGTCGTACCGGGCATCGGGGACGAATACGGACGTGGAAGGTCCTCCCACCATGAGGCGTTGATCCACCGCCTTGACCGCCCTGGCTGATGCTCGATACAGCTCGAAGTACTCCGAGCGGGTGCCGGTCCAGAACCGGGGAACGAGGTTGGGTTCGTTCCATACCTCGAAGCGCCACTGGCTCACCTCCTCGATGCCGTAGCGCTCCACCCAGTGCTGGACGGTCTGGCGCACCAGCTCCTCCCACGCGGACATGTCGTTGGGTGGGGAACAGTGGGCCCCCCACCAGAAGAGGGTGTTGTGCTGGGTGGCCAGGGCGCG
>CAZPSO010000353.1:0-2048 GCA_964588895.1 uncultured Tessaracoccus sp. | reverse complement strand
CACCGTGGGCACCATCACCGAGGTTTACGACTACCTACGACTGTTGTTCGCACGCATCGGGGTACCCCACTGCGAGGTGTGCGGCGCCCCCATCGGCAGGCAGACACCGCAGCAGATCGTCGACCGCCTGCTGGCCATGGAGGAGGGCACCCGGTTCCAGGTCCTCGCCCCCATGGTCCGGGGCCGCAAGGGTGAATTCGCCGACCTGTTCCGCCAGCTCACCACCGACGGCTATTCCCGCGTGCGCATCGATGGCGAGATGCACCCACTCAGCGACGTGCCAGCCATCGACAAACGGCGCAAGCACGATGTGGACGTGATCGTCGACCGGGTGGTGGTGCGTGAGTCTGCGCGCCAGCGCATCACCGAGTCTGTCGAGGCGGCGCTCGAACTGGCCCACGGTGTGGTCTCCATCGAATTCGTCGATGTGGACCCCACGGATCCGGACCGGGAGAAGCGCTACTCGGAAAAGCTTGGCTGCCCGAACGAACACGATGTCGCCATCGACGAGCTCGAGCCCCGGCAGTTCTCGTTCAACGGTCCGTGGGGCGCCTGCCCGCAGTGCTCCGGGCTGGGCACCACGTTGGAGGCAGACCCCGAACTTTTGATCCCCGATGAGTCCAAGTCGCTGATCGACGGCGCCATCGCGCCCTGGAGTGGCAACCACATGAAGGGCCACTACGACCACGTGCTGGCCTCGCTGGCCCTCGAGCACGGCTTCAGCGTCGACGTGCCCATCAGGAACCTCTCCGCCAAGGACCGCCAGTTGCTGCTGGCGGGCGTCAAGGATCCGGTGGTGGTCTCCTACCGCAACCGGTTCGGTCGCAAGCGCACGTTCACCCAGAAGTACGAGGGCATCGTTCCGTTCGTGAAGCGTCGCTACGCGGAGGCCGAAACAGACTCGGCCCGCGAGCGCTGGGGCGGTTACATGCGGGAGATCGCCTGCTCGGCCTGTGGGGGAGCGCGGCTGAAGCCCTCCACCCTGGCCGTGACGGTTCACGGCCACAACATCGCGGACCTGTCCCAGAAGTCCATCGAGGAGCTCGCGGCGTTCCTGTTCGCGCTCGAACTGAGCCCGCGGGACGCCCAGATCGCAGAACGTCTCATCAAGGAGATCAACGAGCGTCTGCGGTTCCTGCTCGACGTGGGCCTGGACTACCTCAGCCTGTCGCGTCCGGCCGGCTCGCTCTCCGGCGGTGAGGCCCAGCGGATCCGGCTGGCCACCCAGATCGGGGCCGGGCTGGTGGGCGTGCTCTACGTGCTGGACGAACCCAGCATCGGCCTGCACCAACGCGACAACCGGCGGCTCATCGACACCCTCGTGCGACTGCGCGACCTGGGTAACACCCTGATCGTGGTGGAGCACGACGAGGACACGGTCCGCGCTGCGGACTGGGTGGTCGACATCGGTCCCGGCGCCGGCGAGTTCGGCGGCGAGATCGTGGTCTCCGGCCCGGTGGAGGAGCTGCTGACGTCGCAACGGTCCATGACCGGCAAGTACCTGTCGGGGGAGCTCAGCATTCCGGTGCCGCACCTCCGGCGGCCCGGCAATGGCAAGAAGATCCGCGTGCTCGGCGCCCGCGAGCACAACCTGCGCAGCATCGACGTGGAGTTCCCGCTCGGCAAGTTCATTGCCGTCACCGGCGTCAGCGGCTCCGGCAAGTCCTCACTGGTCAACTCCATCCTGTACACGGCGGCCGCCAAGCACATCTACAGCGCCAAGGCCGTGCCCGGCAGGCACTCCTCGCTGCGGGGTCTGGAGCACCTGGACAAGGTGATCCAGGTGGACCAGTCACCCATCGGGCGCACCCCCCGATCCAACCCGGCCACCTACACCGGCGTGTTCGACAAGATCCGCACCCTGTTCTCCCAGACCCCCGAGGCCAAGGTCCGCGGCTACCAGCCGGGGCGGTTCTCCTTCAACGTCAAGGGGGGCCGGTGCGAGAACTGCATGGGCGACGGCACCATCAAGATCGAAATGAACTTCCTGCCCGACGTCTACGTCCCCTGCGAGGTCTGCCACGGCGCCCGGTACAACCGGGAGACGC
>CAZPSO010000352.1:0-2065 GCA_964588895.1 uncultured Tessaracoccus sp. | reverse complement strand
CGTTCGCGATGCCGGGCCTGGATGACGCGCTGATGCGCTTCGTGCGCGACCTGCCTGCCGGGCCCGTGTGAGATTGCACACATCCGGTGCGGCATGATGGCCCACACCAGGTGCCATCGGAGAAGTGCATGTCGTCAGGTCCCTCGCGCAGTCCCGCGCCGTCCGGCGGTGCCGGGCGCTCCAGCAGGATGCTGCCCTCCGACCGGATCCTGCTGTTCTTCGTGGCCCTGTTGGCCATCAACTATTTCATCACGCGCATGGTCATGCCGGGCCAGGAAGACCCGGTGCCGGTGTCGTACTCCACCTTCCGCGCCGAGCTGGCCTCCGACAACGTGGAGGCGGTGCATACGCGAGGGGAGATGATCGAGGGCCGCTTCCGCAGCGCAATCCCCTGGTCACCGCTTCCCGAACGCGGACGCGCCGGCACCGGGGCGCAGCCGGAGCAGGTGACGGTGTTCGAGACCATCGTGCCGGCGTTCGTCGATCCGGGCCTGGAGACCGAGTTGCGCGACCGCGGGGTGGATATCCGCGCCACCCCGATCCAGTCCGAAACCAGCCCGTGGGTCATGCTGCTGTGGAGCTTCGGACCCGCGGTGCTGATCATCGGATTGTGGATCTGGATCTTCCGCCGCGCCGCCAAGCAGGCCGGCGGGATGGGCGGCGGCGGGATGATGGGGATCGGCAAGAGCCGGGCCAAGCGCTTTGATCGCGAGACCGACACCCAGGTCACCTTCAAGGACGTGGCCGGCATCGACGAGGCGGAGCAGGAGCTGGTGGAAATCGTCGATTTCCTCAAGACGCCCGAGAAATACCTGCGCCTGGGCGGCACGGCGCCCAAGGGCGTGCTGCTGGTGGGGCCGCCGGGCACCGGCAAGACGCTGCTGGCGCGGGCGGTGGCGGGCGAGGCCGAGGTGCCGTTCTTCTCGATGAGCGGGTCGGAGTTCGTGGAGATGATCGTCGGTGTGGGCGCGGCCCGCGTGCGCGATCTCTTCAGCGAGGCGCGCAAGCATGCGCCGGCCATCATCTTCATCGACGAGATCGACTCCATCGGACGCGCGCGTGGCCAGGCGGTGATGGGCGGGGCGAGCGAACAGGAGCAGACCCTCAACCAGATCCTCACTGAGATGGACGGCTTCTCCAGCCGCGAGGGCATCATCGTCCTGGCGGCCACCAACCAGCCCGACGTGCTGGACAAGGCGCTGCTGCGCGCCGGCCGCTTTGACCGGCGGGTGATGGTGCATCCGCCGGATCGCAAGGGGCGGGTGGAGATCCTCAGGATCCACTCGCGCAAGATGCCGCTGGACGAGGACGTGGATCTCGAAGACCTGGCGCGGTCGATGCCCGGCGTCACCGGCGCCGACATCAGGAACCTGTGCAACGAGGCGGCGCTGCTGGCGGCCAAGCGCAACCAGGACAAGGTGCACCACGTGGACTTCGTCAACGCGCTGGAAAAGATCGTGCTCGGGCCCGAGCGGCCGATCATCCTCAGCGACGCCGACCGCGAGCGCATCGCCTACCACGAGGGCGGGCACGCGATCCTCGGCCTGGTGGTGCCGGGCGCCGATCCGGTGAACCGGGTCACCATCGTGCCGCGCGGCATGGCGCTGGGCGTCACCTACCAGCGGCCGGCGGCCGAACGCTACAACTATCCCGAGGCCTACCTGCGCGCGCGCATCGTGGGCATGCTGGGCGGGCGTGCGGCCGAGGAGGTCGTGTACGGCACCCGTACCACGGGCGCGGAGAACGACATCGAGCAGGCCACCGGCCTTGCGCGGCAGATGGTCACGCGCTGGGGCATGAGCGATCGCATCGGCATGGTCCAGCTGGCGCAGCGCCAGAACCAGTGGACGGGCGGCGGCTTCGCGGGCCCGAAGTCACACAGCGAGCAGACCGCCGCGCTGGTGGATGCCGAGGTCGCGGCGATCATCCACGAGTGCCACGAGAAGGCCCTGCGCCTGCTGCGCGAGCACCGCGGCGCGCTGGATGCGCTGGCGCGGGCGCTGGTGGAACGCGAGTCGCTGGACGAGCGCGAGATCCTGGAAGCCACCGGGCTGCCGCCGGCGCC
>CAZPSO010000351.1:0-2091 GCA_964588895.1 uncultured Tessaracoccus sp. | reverse complement strand
AGATGGCGCCTTTCGGCAACGAGAGGACTATGGTGGATGGCGATCACCATGTGCACCGTCATCATTCGAGTACCTGGCAACGCGGACGAGCCCGTGCGGCTCCTCGCCGTTCGCGACGAAGACCCCTCTCGTCCCTGGCGGCCGCTGGGGCATTGGTGGGACGACCAGCCACAGATCCTGGGCGTCATGGACGAGCAGGCGGGCGGGGCTTGGCTGGCGGTCAACCCGGACAAGTGGCGCCTGGCCGTGATGGTGAACCGGGAAGGACTGCCCACAACCTCGCAGATCAGCTCCCGTGGCACCCTGGTGCTGGACTCGCTGGCGGGCCGATCCGTCCCGGACGAGCCCACCTCCCGCGGGTTCAACCTGGTGGAGGTGTCTGGTCCCCGCGCCACCGTGACCAGCTGGGACGGCAACCAGGTCCGGCGCCATGAACTGGCTCCGGGCACCCACATGATCTCCCACGACGACATCCTGGCTCCGCCGAGCCCCCGCATCGAGGCCTGGCTGCCTGCCTTCACCGCCACTCCCACCCACGGTGAGCCGTGGTGGGAGGAGTGGGTCATGCTGCTGCGGCAGACCGCCCACCTGTCACCCGCGGACGACCACGCGATCATCCGCGACAACCGGCCGCACGGCTTCCCCACTCAGTCCCTGATGATCTGTGTCGCCACGGTGGGTGCGGGCGGCGTCGAACTGGCTTCCGCCGAGCTGCCCGAGCCCGGCCGCTGGCCCAGGTCGATGCAGTGGAGCATCCACCCGGCCGCCTGAGCCGGTCAATCCCGCGTCTGCCCCGGTGTCGGTTCCTCCGGCTCCCCCTTTCCCTCCGCCTCGAACGGCTCGTCCGGTTCCGCGGTGTCGACCTGTTGCCCGGGCCGTGAGGACTTCGCCGACGCCGTCTCGTGCCGCGACGGGGGCACGGCGACCGCCTCCCGCACGGGGGAGCCCTGCGGCGGTGGGAACTGCGAATCGCGGTCGCGCCGTCGCCGGACGATGGCCCGGATCGGGAAGTACAGCACCAGGGCCAGGATCCACAGTGGAGCGGAGCCGATCACGAACGTCACCATCCCGTTGAATACCGATGCGGCGCCACGGACGCCGTCGCGGACCGCCTCCGAGAATCCGAACGGTTCCCTGGGGACCACTCCGCGCGGCTCGGTCATCTCGATGCTGATCGTGGCCATCGCGGCCTGCCGTTCGAGGTGGGTCACCTGCGCGTCCAGCGACTCGATCTCGCCGCGGATCCGCCCCAGTTCCTCCTCGATGGCCAGCATCTCGGTGACGTTCTCGGCTGCCTCGAAGAATTCCCGAAGACGCTCCTCCTGGGCGCGGAGGTTGGCCAACCGCGCCGACATGTCGACGTGCTGCTGGGTCACGTCACTGGTGGCCTCGGACTGGTACTTCACGGTGCCGATGTCCGAGATCTCCTGCACGAACCTCTCGTAGGAGTCGGTGGGGACCCGCACGGTGATCCAGCCGCGCAGGGCTGACCCGTCACCGATGGGGCGGCCGTTCTCGTCGTAGTGGTAGAGCCATTCGTCACTGTCGGTGGCCACCTTCATGTCCGAGACGGTCCCGCCATGGGCACGGGTCTGGTCACGGACCGCGTCGATGGCCTCCGGGGTCTCCTCCACCTCCAGCCGCAGCACCTTGGTGCGGATGATCATCCGGTCCCCGTCCGGATTGGTGGGCCCCGCCTCACCGTCGGTGGGGAACTCTCCCCCTCCGCCGTCTTCCTGGGGGGCACGGTCCCCCACGGACTGGAAGTCACCTGCGCCCGAACTGCCGCAGCCCGCGAGCAGCGCGGTCACCAGCAGGGTGACGATGATCGCCAGGGAATGTCGGAGCCAGCCAGTTTGCCTCATCATGCCTCCTTGCAAGCCAGCGACCAGCTGGCGACGATGGTGAATCAAGGCTAGCCTCCGGCGCCCGGGACCGAAGCGGTAGGAGGTCAAGGTTTGACAACGATCCGGGGTGGGCGGGCACAGCCACGACTGTGGCCACAAGGGGCCAAGCTCCCCTCCCAGCCGCCGAGCCGCAGCCCCTCGGCCACCTGCGATGCCACCCGGCATGGCTCCCTCGCCACGGGGC
>CAZPSO010000350.1:0-2113 GCA_964588895.1 uncultured Tessaracoccus sp. | reverse complement strand
CCAGGGGGTAGGTGAGGATGAAGCAGGCGTGGGACAGGGAGAACTGGGCGGCGAAAACGGCGGGCCGGTTGGCCTGGGTGGAGGCGCGGCGCAGGAGTCGGGCCGAGGGGGTGAGCACCATGGAGGTGGCTGCGCCCAGGACGAGCCACAACAGCAGGAGCGCTACCCAGGCCTGTGGTGCCAGGGCGATGAGGGCCGATGCTGCGACCAGCCCCGGCGGAAGCAGGGAGCTACCGGTGAGCATGACGCCGCGGTCGGGTGTACGGTCCAGGACCCGAGGCAGGGTCAGCGCCACGACCATCGACCCGGCGCCGTAAGCAGCCAGTAGGAGGGCCACGTCGGCCTCGGTGCGGCCTAGGGTGCCTTGGACCAGGACGACGGTGTTGACCAGGACCATCGCGGTGGCGCAGGCGACGACGAGGTTCATCGCCATGAGGCTGCGCAGTTGATTGCTCTTGATGAAGACCCGCACACCTCGGGTCAGTCGTTCGGTGAACGGTGCGGCGCCGTCGGGGGTGATCGATGGGAATCGGGTGATGAGCACGAGGAGAGCCGAGCCGAGGAATCCGGCGGCGGTGCCCAAGAACAGGTTGTGGTAGCTGACCAGAGTCAGCAGCGCGGCCGCGATGACGGGGCTGAGGAGTGCCTCGAGGTCATAGGCCAGGCGGGAGAGAGACAGTGCCCGGGTGTACTGGGCTTCCTCGGGCAGCATCTCGGGGATGACTGCCTGGAAAGCGGGGGTGAAGGCGGCCGAGGCCGCCTGCAGGACAAAGATCAGCGCGTAGATGTGCCATACCTGGTCCACGAACAGCAGGCACAACGCGACCAGGGCGCGCACCAGATCCGCGCCGACCAGCAGTGTCTTGCGTGGGACCTTGTGGGTGATGGCCGAGACGAGCGGTGCGACTCCCACGTAGGCGAGCATCTTGATCGTCAGCGCGGTTCCCAGGACTACGCCGGCTTGCGCGCCCGCCAGGTCGAAGGCGAGCAGTGCCAGGGCGACGGTGAGTAGTCCGGTGCCTAGGAGAGCGATGACCTGGGCGCTGAAGAGCTTCGCGTAGGACGGATTCCTCAGAACTTCACGCATCGGCACTCGCTTGCCCGATGGTCGCCGAAGACGGGCGACGGTGATGGGCCGGGTGGATGTCCACGGCGTGCTCGGCTTGATAAACCGCGTCGGCTACAAGTTGTCGGGCATGTTCATTGGCCAGCCGGTAGAACACCCGCGTGCCGTCCTGCCGGGTCGTCACCATCCGGGCCAGGCGCATCTTGGCCAGGTGCTGCGACACGGCGGCCGAGGACTTACCCACGACCTCAGCCAGCTGGTTCACGGCCAGCTCGCCGTCCCACAACGCCAGGACGATGCGGACCCGCGTGGCATCGGCCAGCATCGCGAAGACCTCGACCGCCAACTCCACATAGGGGCTATCCGGCTCCACTCCGGTAGTTGCGTACATGCGCAGATAGTAACCAACCCCAGTGTGGCAGCCGTCCGGCGCTGCAATCAGTCCTGCAGCATGCCCTGGACACCGGCCCCCGTTCTGCGACGGACAACGAGGGTTCCACGGCTAGCCACGAACTGACCCGTAAGGCGAACCGGCCGTGGGTCATGCCGAGCTCGCCGTCCTCCTCAACGTGGAGATTAGCCTCGTCCCGCAGGGGATCCCTTGCGGTGAGTCGCTTCGCGCCACGGCGGGCTGGGGTGGAAGACTGCCGGTCGTGGCCGCATCCGACAGCTTTGCCTACCGAGTCGTTGGAGATGACGTCCTGATCAGTCACCACGGGCGGCCAGCGACCACACTGCGGGGCGCCACTGCCAAGCGATTCCTGGCCGATGTTGAGGACGCGGCCCCTCAGGAACTCATGGCCAGACTCACCGGGAACTACAAGCGCGGCAACGAACGCACCGCCAAGAACCACCCGCGCAACGCGAGTCGCTGACACCGGCCGCAATCCTTCGCTGCAGCGTCCCGGCTGCGGATCGGGCCCATCATGCGCGATCTAGCAGGACGTCCGGCCGATCGAGAATCCATCGCCAGGTCCCGTCAGCCCGCCGTTGGGCCACCTCGGCGGTTGCGGTCGCACCGATCTTGGTGGTGGTGAGGGCGGTATC
>CAZPSO010000349.1:0-2116 GCA_964588895.1 uncultured Tessaracoccus sp. | reverse complement strand
ACCAGCTACAACGAAATAAATCTGCCAAAAACCATAACAGATAACGCAGATATCCCAAAAGTTGCCTATCTTTACGATGCGGCCGGCCGCAAGCTGAGCAAGACCTCCCCGTACGAGACCCGCGAATACATCAACGGTATCGAATACGTGGGCAGCGGAGCAGGAGCACAGATCGACTTTCTGCACACTCAGGACGGAATAGCCAGGCGCAACGGCACCGCCTATGTGTACGAGTATTTTCTGAAGGACCACCTGGGCAACACCCGTGTGGTACACGACCAGACTGGAACAGTGATCCAGCAGACGGACTACTACCCCTTTGGTCTTGAGATCAACCGCAAGGTGAGCTCCCCAAAAGTGAACTACACGTACAACGGCAAGGAGTGGCAGCAAGAAACAGGCCACTACGACTACGGTGCGAGACCGTACGATCCAGTGATCGCAAGATGGAACATGGTGGATCCGCTCCAAGAGCAATTCATGTCGGTGTCCACCTATGCTTTTACACTAAACAATCCTGCTAATTGGTTAGATCCTGACGGTAGATTTACATTGAGTGGTGACAGCGCCAAACAATTTGTACGTGATTTACAAAAGAATTCTGGGGAAAAACCACGTAAAAAACTAAGTGCCGACGATTTTATGTTTGATATAGGTAGTTTATTTGAAAGAGTAGATCTAGAAGATTACCACTTGGCTGAAGTGGGTACTGGATTAGACCTAGTTGGACAAAGTTTAATTGGTTTAGGAGCGAATAAATCCAATACCCTTTTTGATCGAGGTTTCAGGAGAGGTGTAAATTTCAACTATCAACTGACAGGTCGTAACCTGACACTTTTCCAAAATCAACAAATGACTTCCGCGACTATGCCAAGGACAGTGTTTGGTGTGGCAGGACGTTTTGCTGCAGGTTTAGGAGGATCTCTAGGAGCAGTAAGTCTGATTACTGATTTTAATTCTTTTCAAAACGGCACTATTAGTGGCGGACGATTTGGCTATCGTTATGGAGGATACACTACAAGTGCTTTAGTAGGGTTAGTAGCTGGAGGACCATGGGGTGCGGTAGTAGGAGTTGGATTTTATGGAGGAGAAATAGTATATGACACTAGCAGACACGTTAAAAAAGAAGTTTTTGGATCAAAATTCGACCAATTTCGTAGAACATTGATTGGTGGATGGGTCAACAGATAAACAGTTTAACAATGGTATATAAATATAGCATCACACCGAGAAAGCATTTCGATAACGCATGGGGGATTATCATGTTTATTGTAGTTTTTTCCCTAGCACCATTTTATCTTATCAATCGGTACGGGGAAGACCGTAAATTATTTTTTGTCGTGGCCTTCATAATAGCGTTTTTAGTGTTTTTCATCCCCCAGCTAATCTTGCATCTAAGGTATTACCAGCTAAATAAAGGTAGGACGTTATATTACTATCCCAAAAAGCTCCTGTTGTCACTCGAGCTGAACGACGGCCGTAAGTTTGACTTTTCCTTGATGGATTTTGAATATGTTGAGCTGAATAAGACGTTCCCGTTTGCTGAAAAAAGAGTGTTATGGACACCCTGGGATAGCTATAATTATTCCATCATCCGTCTTAAAAACGGGCAACAATTTTTGATCACCAGCCTGCTGGTCCTGGATTTGGATGTTCCGTTGGATTATGATATGGTGAAACTACGCAAACGATTTTACTGCTTTCCGTTGCGGCCCAATGAAGTTTTTGATGTGAAGGAAGATTCGGCGTCAGTCGACTGATACGCACACTGCTGGATGATAATATCAATGAAAATGCTCTGCCGAATTATTCCATCAGAGGTTTTTTAATTATTCAAGATCGATTTTGGTCGCGAAGGCGCTTTCCCTATGAAGACATCCCAAAAGTTTCCTAGCTATACGATACTGCCGGTCGCAAGCTGAGCAAATATCCGCAAGGTAAGCTCCCCGAAGTAAACTACACGTACAACAGCAAGGAGTGGCTGTAGGATTAAGCAGTTTAGAGCATGTATACGACATCTCTAAAGAAGTAAAAAGAGATGTTTCAATCAGTTTCGATCAATTTCGAAGAACAATTATAGGTGGAGGCGTTAGAAAATAATTTAAACAACAATGGT
>CAZPSO010000348.1:0-2169 GCA_964588895.1 uncultured Tessaracoccus sp. | reverse complement strand
AGTCGTACAAGGGCTCTGGGCTGTCACGGGGAACCAGTCTTGGGTCGAGATGGGCATCACTACAGGATTGATGCATACTTCATCTGGCCGCGGAACGGCATCTCGAGAGTGGTATGCGGCTCGCTACAGTGCTTCGGGGAATTGGTACAGCGAGTACATGATTGATGCGCCCAAGCCCAATCGCTCGACGGACTACATCACCACAATTCGGTACAACGGAGCCGACTGGTTGCTCTTTCACGGCAACCACCAAGTCCTGCGTTACGAGGGTCCCGATGAAGGCCGGGTTCGGTGGCTAGACACCGGGGGGGAAATCACTGATTCCAACTATCAGAGTACCGGCCGCAGTGGAAACCTCCGTCACCAACGGTGGGGAGAATCGACGATCCGTTCCGGCTGGCCTGGGACGACTTCCAACATTTCACCACATCTCGCGGCAACCTACTCAGGCGGCGTCCTCAACCACTGGAATCCCAATGCAACGACTAGCTGCATTTAGAGTCTGCCAGGTCGGCATCCCTCAAATCAGGAGAGACGAAAATGGTCTACACCAAGTACAGGATTGCGGCTGTCGGGGTTATAGCGATCACTGGCGTCGTCGCCTTGACGGTGTCCGTAGCCGACGCCACTCCAGCGGAAGACGCGAAGGATCCTGCAATCTCACAAGGCTCACCAAGCAGCCCTTCAGAAGGTGACGCTGGGGCGCCGCACGAGGAGGACTTTCTCGAACTGGCGAACTCGATTGTGGATGATCTGAGACAAGGGGCAACTTCGGCTGCCATGACTGTCACGACATACGAAGAGTTCATGCGCGTCATCGCAGCGGACACCCACCCCACCACCACCCGTTTGGGACCCACCGATCCGGTGATTGTCGTAGGAGTGAACGGAGACGTAGATACGAGCTCCATCCGATGGCCCGCTCCACACCCGGAGCGGTCCCCACAGCCCATTCCGGAAGCCGGCGGGACTCTGGTGGCAGTTGATGAGCAGGGAAGGCTGATCGCCCGCTATGTCTTCTTCAATCCAGAGAGCCTCACACCTGGGGAAGACAACCGGGCGATCGCACTCCTCCACAGCTTGTCCAGTGACGTAGTGGAGCTCGTGGTTTGAGGCCGACCGAACGGTCCTACGCGACAGATTCAACGTCGCGTCAATTCCTCAGACTCCTACACTGGATTGTTCCCCACGGAACGTGCCGGCACCATGCCCGACTTGGCTCCTGAAGGAGCGATCTTGGCCTGCCGGGTGCCCGAGCCCGATGACTGGTGCCACGCCTGTGGCTGCCCGGGCCGGGTTCGTGGCAGTGTGGTGCGGCGCCTGTCGCATGTTCCGTTGGGATGGCGGCCCACGGTTTTACACGTGCGGTTGCGGCGTTACCAGTGCACCGGCTGCGGCCGGGTCTGGCGTCAAGACCTGATAGCGCAGCTGAGCCGCGTTCGAAGCTGTCCCGTGCGGCGTTGCGGTGGGCGTTGGAAGGGTTGGTGATCCAGCACTTGAGCATGACCCGTATCGCCCACGGTCTGGACGTGGCTTGGAACACCGCCAACGACGCGGTGCTGGCAGAAGGTCAGCGGATGCTGATCAACAACCCCGCCCGCTTCGACGTTGTCCAGATGATCGGGGTGGACGAGCATGCCTGGCGCATACCCGCCGCGATGACTAATATGTCACCGTGGTCATCGACTTGACCCCGGCAAGGGACGGCACGGGCCCAGCACGCCTTTTGGACATGGTCCAGGGCCGCTCGAAACAAGTGTTCAAGGCCTGGCTGGTCAACCGTCCCCAGGCTTGGCGTGACGGGTTCGCCGTCGGAGCAGCCGCTGACCTGCGTGCCCTCTTGGACTACCGAGACGACCTGCTCAGCGAACGCAACGTCCTGGCCAACCGTGCCCACTTGGACCTGATGGGCCTGTTCCCCGGCTACCACCACACCATCGTGACCCTGACCCGCCGCAAACACCTGAACTCCGCCATCCAGCTGGTCACAGGAGATCCCCGACCCCGAGGCGGACTCACGTTGCGTCGACTGCGCCGGGTCACCGACATCGACCGCGAAGCAGCCGACCTGAAAACACACATCGCACGCATCGTGGTCGACAGCGGCACCACGCTCACCGGCATCTACGGGGTCGGTCCCCTGGTCGCCGCCAGATTCCTGGCCCTGGT
>CAZPSO010000347.1:0-2200 GCA_964588895.1 uncultured Tessaracoccus sp. | reverse complement strand
ACCTCCGTGTTGAAGGGTTGCCAGGTGAGGCAGCCGCGGGAGGTCCAGTAGTCGGACAGGGCACGAAGAGCATCTTGCATGGTCAGCACGAGGCACAAGTCTAGGCCAGTTCGTGCGAAGGCCCCATCTTCACCCGCGCCACCGACGAGGGCAACTCAGACGGTGAGCTTCCACTGGCCCGATCCTGCGATCGCCGCGCGCAGCACGTCGAGCGGCAGCGAGCCAAGGTTCAGGGCTCGGGTGTGGAACTCCTTGAGATCGAAGCCCGGCTCCTTGGCTGCGTCGGCGCGGATCTGTTCCCAGATGCGCTGGCCGACGCGGTAGCTGGGAGCCTGCCCGGGCCATGACAGGTAGCGATGGAACTCGAAACGCAGCATCTGCGGCTCCATGGCGACGTTGTCGCGCAACAGGGCCCAGGCCTTCTCGTAGTCCCAGACGCCGCCGCCGTAGTCGTCGAAGGCAGGCTTGCCGAGGTGGACGCCCAGATCAAGGACCACACGGGTGGCACGCAGCCGTTGCGCGTCAAGCATCCCGAACCGGTCGCCGTCGTCGTCGAGGAAGCCGAACTCCTCCATGAGCCGCTCGGCATACAGGGCCCAGCCCTCCCCGTGGCCGGAGGTGAAGCTGTTGCGCCGCCAGCGGTTGAGCTCGTCGGAGTTGTGGATGGCCTGTGCCAGTTGCAGGTGGTGGCCGGGCACGCCCTCGTGGTAGACCGTGGTCTTCTCCGCCCACGTGGTGAATTCGGTGACCCCGTCGGGGATGCTCCACCACATCCTGCCGGGGCGGGAGAAGTCCTCTGAGGGCGACGTGTAATAGATGCCCCCGCTGGCGGTGGGGGCGATGCATGCCTCGATGGTGCGCACGCGCTCGGGAATCTCGAAGTACTTGCCATTCAGAGCAGAGATGGCCTCCTCAGCGGTCTCCTGCATCCACTCCTGCAGCGCCTCGACCCCTCGCAGCCGACGCTTCGGGTCAGCGTCGAGAGCGGCGATGGCGTCGGCCACCGACGCATCCCCTCCGACGATCCGGCGTGCCAGCTCCTCCTGCTCGGCGGCAACTTCGCGCAGCGATGCGACGCCCCACTCGTATGTCTCGTCCAGGTCCACCACGGCGCCGACGAACTCGTGCGATCCGCGCTCGTAGAGGTCGCGGCCCACAGCGTCGGCGGTGTGCGCCACGGGCGCGAGTTCATTGGCCAGGAACCGGCCGAACTCCGCGTAGGCGGCCCCGGCCTGGGCCGCGGCCTCCAGCAGATGCACCTCCATGTGATCCGGTGCCCGGCGGGCCAGGCTGGTGAATGCGGATTCGCCGCTGGCGTTCTCCTTCGCCTGCGCGATGCAGTCCACCACCGGGCGCACCGATGGGACGATGCCCCGGTTGATCCCTTCTCTCAGGGTGGCCTCATATCCCTTCAGCGCGTCGCCGACGGCGCGCAGGCGGTTGGCAATGTTGTTCCACTGCTCCTCGGTGTCGGTCGGCATCAGGGCAAACACGTCCCGGATCTCCTGCGGCGTGGACGCGATGTTGTTCAAGTCACGCAGGTGGTCGCCGGCCTCGTAGCGGTCCAGTTCCAGACCCAGGCGGTCGCGCATGGCGGCGGCGGTAATGGTGTCCTGGTGGTCCTGCGGGGAGACGCCCGCCAAAGCGCCAAGCGTGCGACTATTGAGTGCCGCGACGGCGGCGTGATACTCGGGTGAACCATCCTCCAGGAGATGGTCGTGACCGCTCACCCCAAGGTAGGTGGCGTAGGTGGGGCTCAGCTCGACCAGCCCGGTCACGTGGGCATCGGCGATGGCATCGATGGGAGTGGAATCACGCATGAGGCAACGCTACCCCTAGACTGTGTGCTCGATCGGGGCGTTAGCTCAGCCGGTTAGAGCAAGGGACTCATAATCCCTGGGTCGCGGGTTCAAGCCCCGCACGCCCCACGAAAGGTACAGGACTCTTCGGAAGAAGCAGTGCGACGAAGGGTGGCGATCAGACATTCTCACCGCTGGCGTCGTCGACGAGGTCGAACCGCGCGCTACCGCCCAGCAACCACACGCTGTGCCCTGCGGTTGGTCGAATGCCTCCTTGTCGCGATCCGCGGGTATCCGGATTCGCCGAATCCCTTGACGAGGCCCCCCCGCACGAGTAAGTTTTGTGGAGCACCAAAGTTTATCGTCACACTATCGGTAGATCTCCTGGCAGTCGTCAACGA
>CAZPSO010000346.1:0-2222 GCA_964588895.1 uncultured Tessaracoccus sp. | reverse complement strand
GATTCTTTTGCCAGAAAGACACTGTTATCTCCAATCATTGCAAACATATTTTGGGTATATGCCTCCAAGCTGCTGGAAAGCTCGTGTGTCGCTATCTGGTGAGCTGCATACCTCAAAAGAGCGTATCCATTACTGCTATAAGCACCAGCACCTGAGCCTGGGGTATTGTTGAGAGGCTGGCTGTAGGTCCATCTCGGATTGTCATGAATTGTATGATCTTCAGGTGCTATACCAAGATCAGAAAAAAAATTATTCCTGATTCCTCCGGTAATTCCTCTAGACGCAACATCGGGGATCTCTCTTACCCATCCCTTATGATCTAGCAAATGTTGTACTGTTATGTCATCTGCTCTTGGATCTGGATCAAACCCGGGGATTGGACTGAGACCATACTCTTTTAAAAGAGGAAAGACTTTTGTATTAAAACCAAACTTAACTGTACTTCCAGGATTTTCAGGGTCTGGAACGTCAATATTTTCAGAGATCATCTTTTCTATAATCTCTTTGGTGACTACTTTGTCGACGCTGGCAAGTCTTAAGACGGCATCTTTTGACAAAACTGTATCAAACTGTTTGTCTGAGTAGCCAAAAGCCCGACTTAAAATCAGCTCCCCATTATAGGAGAGCGCTAAAACAGCTCCTGATATTCCCTGCTCTTGAACATAATTTTTGAATGGTTGAGTTATTGAGTTATACAGCTCACTTGAATTTTCAAACCCCTCTTCATCCATGGGAATATCTGATAAACCTGGGTTGAGGGTTAACCCTAAATCAAAATATAAGTTAGCCCAGGGGTGGTTAGCGAAATCTCCATTAGGCTCTTCAACAGATACCCTAACGGCTATTGTGTTTGGTGTGCCATCCGTTTTTAACGAGCTTCTTGCAGCTGAAGAGAGTCCAACATGCCGGTATCCGGCTTGCCCAAGCCGCAAGTCAACAGCTTCTATGCCATTTATATAAACGGTCATAGTCCTATTCCAGCGCGTCCAGAGCATGAGATCCTGATCCTGTCCCGGCTCCAAAGTAAATTGACTGCGCGCCCATAAATCTAAAACTCCATATTCAATAGGGGTGCTTTGAGTATCTTCTAAAAAGTTGAGGCGAAAATGGGCGCCTATGGAATAATCCAAATTCGCTTCTAGATAGGCAACTGCCTCTTGCTCCTGGTCAGCAGCAACCATTTCGTCATAGGAGTTTCGCTTTTTGGCAACCAAGTAAGAGCCCCAATAGCTCTTTAAGTATACAGGGCGCGATTCGCCTGGTCCGATAGGAAACTGTGTGGGCTCTAAAGTCCACTTGGCCGATTCCCAGCCATTTGAAATGGGACCCGAATTCAGATCATTCTCGGCATGAAGATAATCGGCAGAGCTCCACCGGTTTTTCAGGCGGATACGTCCATCTGGTAATTCTTCTTTTTCCCACATGGCGCTATGCCAAGTATCAATTTGTGTCTGGTTTAAAGGGGTAGCCCACGGCCTTTGATATAGATGAGAAGATGGATCGTTAAAGGGTGGGGCTCCTTTATGCTGAGTGTGCAGATACATATTCGGAAACCAGTGATTTCGAATTCGTACGAAGGTGCCATCTACATCTTCAATATGCCATGCAGCTAGTGGATAGTCGTAACGATAAAAGCCGCCGACTCCGGTCTCCCAGGTGGAGTCATTAAATCCTGGAGAAAACCATCCAGCTCCTGGATTTGTGGTCATATATTTCCACATCAATCCCTCACTTCCATTAGGGGCGATAAATGACTGGGGGGGAGTGTGAAATCCTATATCTGGAGGGTTGAGGTAAAATTGAGTGAGAGCAGAGTTCGCCCATAACGTTGTCAGAATGAATATTGCCAGTTTTCCGTAGCGGGTTATGTTTTTGTTAATTCGCATACATAATTTCCTTTTATATTTAGGGAGGCGTGGATTTTCTCTCACATGTTAATGGATATCAACTGGTTTGAAAGGCGGTGGGAGTTGCGCCGCTGTAGGTCGTGAGTGCGTTGGTTGTCGCATGCGTTGTTGTATTGGCGAGCAGGCTGGGGTGGTAGGTATGCTGTATTCACCCGATGCAAAGTAATGAAACCCAGGGCTTGGTAAGTCTAGTAAAAAGGGGGTAGTCATTTCCCTAGCCTCTGCATTAATAAGAGGCGAAATTACACAAAAGTACCTACTCTAGCGAGGCGCTGCTTTTAAATGGGGTTCCAACAAAATCCTCACCGCCCGCCT
>CAZPSO010000345.1:0-2231 GCA_964588895.1 uncultured Tessaracoccus sp. | reverse complement strand
GAGCTGGTGCTCACCGGCGTTGCCGCCGACTCGTGCATCCTGGCCACCGCCCTGGACGCCCACATGCGTGAGTTCAAGCTGCGAGTGCCCCGGGACTGCGTCGCCGCGATCACCGAAGCCCGCCGTGACCGCGCCCTGGCGACGCTGAGCGACACCTGTGGCGCGGACCTGCGCAGCTCCCGGTCAGTGCGGCCCTGATCGGGGGCCAGCGCCCAGGTGCCTACCCAGGAAGTCGAGGAGCTTCTCGTAGAACCCGCGCCGGTTCTCCACCGCATAGAAGCCGTGGCCCTCCTTGGGGTAGTACAGCGTCTCCACTGGCACGCCTGCACGCTTTAGAGCGCGTTCCATCCCTTCGCTGTGCTGGATCGGGGCGATTAGGTCCTCTCCCCCAGCCGCCAGCAACACCGGCACCTTGATCCGGTCGGCGAGGTTTACAGGGGAGACCGCTTCGAGCTGCCTGGCATCGTCGCCAACCCACTCGCGGGTCCAGGTTCTCGCCCAGCGACCGATCCGGCGGTTCTCGCGGCTCATCCTGGACAGGTCGTAGACACCTACGTATCCCACCGCGCACTGGTACAGGCCCGGCTCCCGGGCAACGCCCATCAGTGCCGCATAGCCCCCATAGCTCGCGCCGTAGATGCAGATGCGGCCAGGGTCGGCAATACCTTCCCCGATCGCCCAGCGGGTCGCATCGGTCAGGTCGTCCTGCATCGCCCCGCCCCACTGCATCGCGCCGGCCTGCTGAAACGCCTGCCCGTAGTTGCCAGAGCCGCGGAAGTTGACGCGAAGCACCCCATACCCCGCACCGGCCAGCAGCTGGGTATCGCTGTCGAAACTCCAGTGGTCGAACACGCCGAACGGCCCGCCGTGCGGCATCACTACCAGCGGCAGGCCCTTCCCGTCCGATCCGCCGGGCACCGTGAGGAACCCATGGAGGGTCAACCCGTCGCGCGCCCGGATCGCAACCGGCTGCATGGGCGCCATTGCCGACGGATCAATCCGCTCGCGCCGGGCGAGGACGAGATCGGCTTTCTTGGCGACCGTATCGAACAGGTAGAAGCTGCCCGGCTCCACGTCACTCGTTGCCAGCACCAGCTTCAATGCCCCGTCCGTCGTGGCCGATGCGATGTCGATCCTGTGTCCCGGGAACGCCGCCTCCAGGCTGCGATGCAGCCTCGCGTCCTCCGATTCCTCGTCGAAGAATTCGCTGCGCACCCCACCACCCAGGTAGCGCACCCCGATCGGTGCACCCCAGCCGTCGCGATAGATCGGCCGCGGGTCGACCACCTCGTCGCGCAGCACTTCACGGCGCTCACCGCTGGCCACGTCCATCGCGACGATCACATCCGGTCCCTCCGCCTGCCCGACCCGCAGGTAGGCCACCGTGTCGTCATCGGAGAATCCAACCGGGGTTTCAACGCGCCCGCTGGCACCGGCGTCGTTGAGCAGCTTCCAACTGCTGGCGTCATCCGGGCGATAGTACAGGTGGCTCACGTTGTCGGTGCCCGCGCCCAGTGCGAAGCGTACCTGGCTGCGGTTGTCGGTCCAGAAGCGCGCGCGCTGCACGGGCGCGTCCGTCACTCGCACCCGGCGCCCGCTGTACACGTCCATCCGGTCCACGCGGGTCTGCGGATCGGTGGTCAATGGCTGCACGGCGATCAGCACATGCCGGTCGTCACCGGGCAGCGTATCGATGAGGAAAGCCGCGACAGCCTCCTCGCGTCCGCTCGACCGGATACGCGTCCCGGTCTGCTGGTCCTCCACGCGCCAACCCACCAGCAGGCCCCTTCGGCTGCCATCGACGTTCATGCCGTACAGCTCGCCGGTCGGCAGCGGATCGTCCCGGCTGCCGAAGCTTTCGGAAATCGACATCAGCACCCGGTCGTCGTTGACCCACCAGAAATCATGGATGTGGGTGCCGCCGCGGAAGCGGAACGTTGACGTGATCTCGCCGTCGCTGCGCCGCATCACCGCGAGCGCGGTCTGTCCGTCAAGCGGCGCCGTCAATGCGAAGTACTCGCCCGTGGGTGAGAGCTTGATGTCGGTGAAACTGTCCTGCTCGACGAACTGCGCCACATCCACCTGCGCCAGAACGCCCTGCGGCGACAACAGGCCCCACAGGCCGAGAAACACTACCGCTGCGACTTTCCCCATCTCCCTTTCCCCCTTGCTTTGTCCGGACGCCCCTAGCCGGTACTGTAGTACGTCGGCGCGCCCGGCCCCACCGGCAG
>CAZPSO010000344.1:0-2244 GCA_964588895.1 uncultured Tessaracoccus sp. | reverse complement strand
CCCACCACAACCGCACACCCGACGCGCGTCCGGACAGTCGCCCGGGCGGCTGCATTCGCGCCCGGCATCATCTGGCCATCAACCACCGAACGGAAGTACCGTGAGCACATGGCACCGGATACCAACGACGACCCAGGCCAGCGGCTCACCTCCCCCGCAGAGGTGACTGCTTTCATCCAACATCTCCAATCCATGGTGAGTCAGTCCTCCGGGGATGCCGACTTCCTGCAGCGTCCCCCACTGCAGGAGCCGCGTCTCCACCCACCGGGCGAACGCAGGCGCTACACCGTGCGGTTGGACCTCAATGGCGCCTCACCGCCCATCTGGCGAAGACTGCGCCTGGCCAGCGATATCACCCTGGACCGGCTCCATCAGATCATCCAGATCGCCATGGGCTGGACCGACAGCCACCTGCACCACTTCGTGGCCGGGCCGGGTGCCAAGAGTTGGTCAGTGGCCCCTTTCCTCACCGACTTTGCGGAAGAGGAAGGGGACGAGGGGATCCACGAGGCCGACGTGCGGCTCGATCAGGTACTCGCGAAGCCGGATGACCGGCTCCACTACGAGTACGATTTCGGCGACTCCTGGTGGCACACCATGGTTCTGGAAAAAGTGGAGGACTGGCAGGAACCAGACCCGGAAGCGTTCTGCATCACCGGCCGACGCGCCTGCCCACCAGAGGATGTCGGCGGGCTCGGGGGATATGAGGAAGCACTCCAGATCCTGGCCGGCCAGACCGAGGGCATCGACCCGGAGTGGGTGGCCAACATCCTGAGCTGGATGCCCGATGGCTTCGACCCGGAGGCGTTCGACGCGGAGGAGGTCAACGAACTGCTCGCCATCGGCCCGGCGCCGTCCTTGGATTCCGTTCACCCGATTGCGCTGGAGATCCTGGGCAAGACCTCGCCCCTTGACCGGACCGTCTTCGGGGTCATCTCCGCCGCGGCCGCCAGGGCCGAACCGCTGTCGCCGGGAGATGCCGACCGCGCGGTGCGAAGGTACGTCGCGCTGCTTGACGCCGTCGGCGACGGCTTGGCGCTGACCGCCGCGGGCTACCTGCCACCGCGTGTGGTGACCACGCTGTTCGACCAACTGGGTGTATCGAGAGAGTGGATCGGCAAGGGCAACCGCGAGGACCAGACATGGCCCGTCCTCCGGTTGCGGACCTCGGCCATTGCACTCGGCTTGCTGCGCAAGAACAAGGGACGCCTCCTGCCCACGGCCACGGGACGCCGCCTGCGTGAGGATCCGGAAGGGCTGTGGCGACATATCGCCCACCGGCTTCCGCTCGGCCGTGCCCACGAACGGGACGCGGGGGCGATGACACTGTTCTGCATCGCCGCGGGAATCACTGACAGGAGTCGGTGGGAGGCCATCCAGCACCTGATGTTCGGCCTGGGCTGGCAGACCCAGGAAGCTTCACCCAGGGACGTCATGGACTGGGTTGAACCCACCGATGCCGTCCTCGACTCCCTCGCCAACGGTCTCCATCCGCCGAGCACGCGTTTCGGCGGGAGCCCGGAGGCCCTGATGCGCATTGCGCGTGCGGTCATGGCCCACGCCGACGAGAACCAGCGGTAGCGCTAGGAGACTGCTGAACAATCATGTCCCGGCTGCGGCGCACCAGATCGGGCGATCTACGAACACCAGATCTTGATGAGTATGTCCGATACGCATGACAGATCTGGTGTCCCCATCTCATCCCGCCTGGCACGTCCTCGCGCAGAACAGCATTGTTCAGCAGCCTCCTAGAGCACCGATCCCGGGCGGTAGGCGGCGGCCTCAGGGTTGGCGTCGACGATCTCCTGCACGAGGGCTGCGACGCGGGTCACCTGGTCGCGGGCGGTGCCGGTCAGCTCCAGGGGGTCGGCCAGCGCGTGGTCCAGCTGTGCCCGGTCCAGCCCCAGCCGCTCGTCGGCGGCGAGGCGGGCGAGGAGGTCGTTGCGCTCCAGTCCCTGGCGCATTTCCAGGGCAACCGCCACGGCGTGCTCCTTGATGGCTTCGTGGGCTGTTTCTCGCCCCACCCCGGACTGCACCGCGGCCATCAGCACCTTGGTGGTGGTGAGGAAGGGCAGGTAGCGGTGAAGTTCCGTGTCGATCACCGCGGGGAAGGCACCGAAGTCTGCCAGCACCGTGAGGAAGGTCTCGAACAGGCCGTCGAGGGCATAGAAGGCGTCGGGCAGCGCCACCCGGCGGACCACCGAGCAGCTCACGTCGCCCTCGTTCCACTGGTCGCCGGCGAGG
>CAZPSO010000343.1:0-2246 GCA_964588895.1 uncultured Tessaracoccus sp. | reverse complement strand
GACTGGCTCTACTACAGCGACGAGGGCCTGGAATTCTCCAAGTGGGGCGTCGAGGGTGAGACCTTCACCCGCGACGGCGACACCCGTGTGCTGGCGGAGAACATCGACATCAACGGCCTGAACCCCGGAGCCCCCGAGGCACTCAACACCGACTACGGCTTCCACAACGGCGTCTACATGCCTGCGCACGGCTCCACCGTGGATCTCGTGCAGTCCATGTTGCGCGAGGAGGTCCAGGACTGGCTCACTGCCATGAACGAGCGCAAGGAGCTGCTGCCGGTGGCCCCTGCCATCCGCTACGACGAGGACCAGCGTGAGCGGGCAACCCTGCTCGTGACCCCGCTGACCGACACCACCCGCCAGAACACGGCCGCCTTCATCGTCGGCCAGCGTTCGATGGACGAGTGGGACACGTTCGTGGCCGAGCTCGAGGGCGCCAACGTCCAGGGCTACATCGATCTGGTGAACGAAGCCTCAAGCGGCGAGTGACACCAGCACATGCGGGCCCCGCTCCTCCGGGGCCCGCATGTGTCTTTCACCCCCACTACCCAGGAGAACGAGAAATGACCACAATGCGCCGGTCGATCAGGGCGATCGCCTTGGCAGCCGCGACCACGCTCGCACTCGCTGCGTGCACCGGCAACGGCAACGAAGCCGAAGAAGTTTCCACTGATGACCTGCAGGACCAGATGGTGGGCGCCATGGAGGACTACGGTCCCGGCGTCACGTTCCGCGCCAGCGAGCCCGTCAACTTCAGCCTGATGTACCGCGACCACCCCAACTACCCCATCCAGGACGACTGGCGCGTCCTCACCGCCCTGGAGGAGAACCAGAACGTCACATTCGACATCGTCAACGTCCCGTTGGCCGACTGGGCCGATCGTCGCGCCCTGGTGATCGCGGCTGGTGATGCGCCGGACATGGTGCCCTCGACGCACATCCGCGATGCCAAGAACTACACCGCCGGAGGCGCGCTCCTGCCCATCGGCAATTACCTGGACCTCCTGCCCAACTTCCAGCAGAAGATCGAGGACTGGGGGCTCCAGGACGAACTGGAGGCCATGGCATACGAGGGCGACGGCAGCCTCTACGTCCTGCCCGGCCTGTTCGAGTTGCCGAAGCCGGAGTACACGATCGCCATCCGCGGTGATCTGTGGGACGCCGCCGGCCTTACGGAGGATCCGGAGACGTGGGACGAGTTCCAGGAGCAGTTGCAGACCGTCGCCGACGCCAACCCCGACCTGGACTACGCCTACACCGAGCGCTGGAACCTCAACGGCGTGATGATGGCCACCCTCCAGGCCGCAGCCCCCAACTTCGGGACCAACGCTGGCTGGGGCTACTCCGAGGGCGTCACCTACGACTGGGACGCCGAGGAGTACGTCTACACCGGCGCCACGGACGAGTACCGTGACCTGGTCGGGTACTTCGCCGGGCTCGTGGCCGACGGTCTGCTGGACCCGGAGTCCGTGAGCCAGGATGACGACACCGCCATCGCCAAGTTCACTTCCGGCCAGGTGGCCGCCATCGGAGTCAACGACCAGGAAATCCTGACGTACCGCTCCACCATGGAGGAGTCGGGCATGGACGTCGACGTGCGCCAGATCGTGGTTCCCGCCGGTCCGGCCGGAAACAACCTGGCGGGGGGCATGCGCTTCGAGTCCGGGATCGTGTTCTCCTCCGACGTGGCGGAGAAGGACAACTTCGTGGCCATGCTGCAGTTCGTCGACTGGCTCTACTACAGCGACGAGGGCCTCGAATTCGCCAAGTGGGGTGTGGAGGGCGAGACCTACACCAAGGACGGCGACGGCAACCGCACCCTGACGGAGAACATCGACATCAACGGCCTCAACCCTGGGGCCCCGGAGATGTTGAACGCGGAGTACGGCTTCCACAACGGCGTATTCATGCTGGCGCACGGGTCCACCAACGACCTGGTCCAGTCCATGATGCGTGACGAGGTGAGGGTGTGGATGGACACGATGCACGACAAGGACATTCTCCCCGTGCCGCCCGGCATCCACTACGACGACGCGCAACTGGAGCAGGCTGTCCTGCTGCGCACCCCGCTCGAGGACGCCACCCAGCAGACCACGGGGATGTTCATCACTGGTCAGCGCTCCATGGATGAGTGGGATCAGCACGTCGCAGAACTGGAGGCTCGCGGCGTGCAGCAGTATGTCGACCTCGTCAACGAGGCCGTCAGCAACTGACCGATATCAAGTAGCGTGTGGGTCCTGCGCCTC
>CAZPSO010000342.1:0-2255 GCA_964588895.1 uncultured Tessaracoccus sp. | reverse complement strand
GTCGACTACGACGGCGTGGTGGGCTTCGACGGCGCCGACCTGGCCACCGCCACCCTCTACGACGAGACCGGCGCCACAGTGGCGACCGGCATCTCCGGCTCGCAGGCCAGCAGCGGAACGATCGCCCTGACCCCCGCCACGTCGGGTGACTACCGGGTGGAGGTGGCTCTCACCCGCAACGACGAAGACACAGCCCTGCCCTCGGAACGCGTCGCCGCTCCGGAGTTCGTCCTGCCTCTCGGCACCTCCGAGATCATCTCCGCGCTGACCAGCGCCGTGAGTGGGGACACCGCCACCGTCACCGTCGAGTGGCGAGCCGTCCCGGAGGCCGAGAACTACACGCTCAGCCACCGCGAAGTGGGCGCCGAGACCTGGATCGACCAGGACGCGGTGACCGGCACCAGCGCCGACATCACCGGTCTGGTCCCCGGCAGCGACTACGAATTCCAGGTCATCACCAGTCGCGGTGATGACAGCACCACTTCCCCGGCCTTCGTGGTCACGGTGGCCGATCAGGTGGAGCGCTGGCTTGAGGCCCACGCCGGCGTCTCCAGCAACGGCACCCTCACCCACCACGACGACGGATCCATGACCTTCGACATGGTGGGCAACAACGGCAAGATCGCCGACTCCGAGGACGGCCTCTACTACTACTACACCGAGGTGGACCCGGCCACGGAGAACTGGACCCTGTCGGCCACCTTCACCGTGGATGACGCCAGCGGCAAGGACAACCAGTCGGGCTTCGGAATCATCGCCGTCGACACTTTCGCGCCAGGCGATCGTGCCGCCCGCTACTTCAACTCCGCCGGCACCATGTCCGCCAAGTACATCCAGGACCAGGGCGGCGACCAGTTGGTCCGCTACGGCACCCCGGGGCAGAAGATTGTCACCGGATATGTCGACGGGCCCACCGTCGCCACCGCCGACCGGGACATGACCAACTCCGAGCCGTTCGACTGGAACTACCGCGACGGCATGACCGAGGGCTCCAACGTCAACCCGCCGCGATTCACCGAGGGCGACGTCTACGAGTACACGTTGCGCAAGTCCAACACCGGCTTCCACTCCATCTGGACCGTGGACGGCGAAGAGCACGAGACCATCCATTACGACCCGGACCTGCTGCTGCAGCAGACCGATGACTCCTACTACGTCGGCGTCTTCACCGCCCGCGGGATCGTGGTGAGCGTCAGCGACATGGAGTTCACCACCATCCACCCGGATGAGGACGAGGCCCCCATGGAGCCGCCCACCACCTACATCACGCCGTGGTTGACGGCCGACGTGACCCGCACCACCCCGCACAACTCCATCGACGTGCCGTTGTTGTCCAACGTCTACGGTGAGGCCGTGCTCCTCGACGCAGCTGGCGGCGTGGTGGGAGGACCGGTGGGGCTAACGCCGCGTGAGATCACCACGGTGAGCGTGGAACTGGCCGACGGCGTCAACGACTACAGCGCCGTCATCACGCCCGCCCCCCGCGAGGAGCAGGCGCACCTGGGCGAGTACGAGGATGTGGAATCCTATGAGGCCACCGCCATCCCGCTGCGCGTGACAGTGGACCGGTTCGGGGAGCCCGGCCAGGCCATCCATGTGGCACCCGGCGGCAGCGCCGACGGCACCGGTCACCCGGAGGCGCCGCTCGACCTGCACACCGCCATCGCCTACGCGCAGCCCGGCCAGCAGATTGTGTTGCAGGGGGGCACCTACCAGCCGACCAGTTCCCTGGTGATCCACCGTGGCAACAGCGGCACGGCCGAGCAGCCCATCACGCTGATGTCGGCGCCCGGCAGCCGCGCGGTGCTGGACCTGTCCGAGTCGCCGAACGGTGGCATCATCCTGCGGGGCGACCACTGGCACCTGTACAACCTGGAGATCACAAAATCACGTGGCTACCAGAAGCCGCTGCTGATCCAGGGCCACCACAACGTGGTGGAACGGATCGAGACGCACCACAACGGTGACACCGGGCTGCAGATCTCTGGTCATGCCACGGAGCCGCCGTCGATGTGGCCCTCGCACAATCTGGTGTTGTCCAGCGTGGCGCACAACAACGCCGACCCGCTGGCCAACGACGGTGACGGATTCGCCGCCAAGCTGACTTCCGGCGAGGGCAACGTCTTCCGCTGGAACATCGCCTACAACAACATCGACGACGGCTGGGACCTCTACGCGAAGTCCACGGAGGGCCCCATCGGCGACGTGGTGGTGGAGCACTCCGTCACGTTCAACAACGGCTGGCTCGAGGCCGA
>CAZPSO010000341.1:0-2258 GCA_964588895.1 uncultured Tessaracoccus sp. | reverse complement strand
CGGGTTCAGGCTCCGGCCTGCGCCCTCTTCGACTCGGAGCGGATCCTGAGGGCCTGCCGGACGTAATCGAAACCCGTGAGCACGGTCAGGGCCAGGGCGGCCCACATCAGGACCCAGGCGCTCACCTGCAGGAAGCCGGGTAGCTGCGGCAGCCACAGCAGGAACAGGATGAGGGCGAATGTCTGTGTCAGGGTCTTTGCCTTCCCGCCCTTGTTGGCGGGCATGATGCCGTATTTGGCAATGGCCGCGCGCAGCCACGTGATGCCCCATTCGCGCACCAGGATGAGGATGGTGAAGAACCACGGCAGGCCCCCGGCCACACCCATGGAGCCCAGGATGCTCAAGGACACGAAGGCGGCTCCCGTGAGCGCCTTGTCCGCGACCGGGTCCCACAGCTTGCCGAAGTCAGTGATGAGGTTGTAGCGGCGGGCGATCCAGCCGTCGGCCAGGTCTGTGAGCATCGCCACCACGAAGATTGCGGTGGCCACCACCCGCCCGCCTGCGGACTCCGGGTACAGGAAGAGCACCACCACAAAGATCGGGACCATCACGATGCGCAGCACCGTCAAGAGATTGGGCACGTTCCAGTTCGACGGCCTGGCGATTGTTTCACTCATGCCGGCTCCCCCTTCAGGTCGATGCCCTCGCTGTCAACGTATCGCACCTCAATGATGGAACCGCGCGTGGCGGCATCCGGCGGCAGGTACACGACCCCATCGGTCTCGGGTGCCTGGTGCGTGCCGCGCCCGACGACCTCGTCGCCGGTCTCCTCCACGAGGACCATGTCGGTGTGACCCACGCGTTCGGTGGCGCGGATCTCGTTGACCTCCAGGGCGACGTCGGCGAGCATGGCGCGTCGCGCCTCCACCTCCTCGGGACGGATGTGGCCGGACAGGCCCGCGGCCTCGGTGCCGTCCTCGTCGGAGTACCCGAACACGCCGAGGACATCCAGGCTGGCATCGATGATGAACTGACGCAGGATCTCGACGTCGGCCTCGGTCTCACCGGGGAAACCGGCGATCACGTTGCTGCGGATGCCGGCTTGGGGGGCGAGTTCCCGGATGTGGTGGATGAGCGCCAGGAACGAGTCTGGGTTCCCGAATCGGCGCATGCGCCGCAGGACCCCCGGGGCGGCATGCTGGAAGCTGAGGTCGAAGTAGGGGACCACCTTGTCGATGCCGAGCATTCGTTCCACCAGCCCGGGCTTGATCTCGGCGGGCTGCAGGTAGGAGACCCGGATCCACTCCAGGCCATCCACCATCGAGAGGTTCTCCAGCAACCCCGGAAGAGTGACGTCCTCGGCCAGGTCCTTGCCATAGCTCGAGGTGTTCTCGGAAACCAGGAACACCTCCTTGGCGCCCTGCTCAACCAGCCACTGTGCCTCCGCGACCAACTCGCTGACGGGACGAGACAGGTAGCTGCCCCGAAAAGCGGGGATGGCGCAGAACGCGCACCGCCGGTCGCACCCGGAGGCGATCTTCAGGGCCGCCGACGGGCCGGATCCCATGCGTCTCCGCAGCGGGCGCGGACCCGTTGCCGGCGCCAGCCCATCAGGCAGCGGCGCGTGCCCGGGGACCGAGACCTGCGAGGCCACCGCAGCCCGCTCCGATGGGGCCAGCGGCAGCAGTTTCCGGCGGTCGCGGGGGACGTGACTGATGGTCTTCTCCCCTGCCAGGATCCCGCGAAGCCGCTCTGCGATGTCCTCGTAGGCGTCGAAGCCCAGGACCGCGTCGGCCTCCGGCAGTTCGTCGGCCAGTTCCACCCCGTATCGCTCGGCCATGCAACCGACGGCGACGACGGCCCTGGTGTGGCCGTTGCCCTTCAGGTCGGCGGCCGCCAGGAGCGTGTCGATCGAGTCCTTCTTGGCTTGCTCCACGAACCCGCAGGTATTGACCACCACCGTCTCCGCCTGGCCGGCGTCATCCACCAACTGGAACCCGCCGGCCTCCAGGCGACCAGCGAGTTCCTCCGTGTCGACGTCGTTGCGTGCGCAGCCAAGGCTTGCGATGTGGACGGTGCGGGTATCAGTCATCGAGAGCAAGGATACGCTCAGCCCTCTGCGAGTCGAACCAGCGTCTCCTCGAGGTCGTCGGGCTTGATCAGGACGTCGCGCGCCTTGGACCCCTCGGAGGGGCCCACTACCCCGCGTGATTCCAGGATGTCCATGAGGCGCCCGGCCTTGGCAAAGCCCACGCGCAGCTTGCGCTGCAGCATAGAGGTGGAGCCCAGTTGAAGCTCCACCACGAGGCGGCAGGCAT
>CAZPSO010000340.1:0-2309 GCA_964588895.1 uncultured Tessaracoccus sp. | reverse complement strand
TGGGTGCGGCCGGCCTTGACGATGGACTTGAACTCCTCGGCCTTGGCCTCGAGGGACTCGGCCAGGTGGGCCAGGGCCGGCTTCAGGTCGTTGATCAAAGCGCCAGTGACGGCCACGTGCACCGACGTGGGGAACACGTCGTTGCTGGACTGGGAGGCGTTGACGTGGTCATTGGGATGCACGGCGCTGCCAAGGTGTTTCGTGGCCAGGTTGGCCAGCACCTCGTTGGTATTCATGTTCGACGACGTGCCGGAGCCGGTCTGGTACACGTCCACCGGGAAGTGATCCAGATGCTGGCCGTCGATGACCTCCTGTGCGGCGGCAACGATGGCGTCGGCCACGTCTGCCGGCAGAATGCCGAGCGACTTGTTCGCCAGCGCCGCGGCCCGCTTGACCTGCGCCAGGGCGATGATCTGCGCCCGTTCCAGGCGGGATCCTGAAATGGGGAAGTTCTCGACGGCGCGCTGGGTCTGTGCGGCGTAAAGCGCCTCGGCGGGGACGCGCACCTCGCCCATCGTGTCGTGTTCGATGCGGTAGTTCTGTTCGGACATTTACACTCCCATTCGACGTTTACCCCGAACTCTAGTGGCCGATGTTGGCGGGGATGCCGCCGGGATGGCCCTGACGGCTCGGAGTCGACGGGAGCAACGCGGGTGGTGCAGCTCACCGCAACGGGAGGGTCAGATTCCCCACTTGGAGAGCTGGGCCGCCGACAAGTCACCCAACCACTTCTGCCACAGGGGGCCGAAGGTGATGCGCCGCACCCCCAGACCCGCCAGCGCGGTGAGGTCACCGGCCCCATGCCCGTCCACGGGGTGGGCAGTCACGTTGACCGGGACCGAAACGGCCTCCACGAGGCGCCGCACCTGCTCGGTCGACTGCAACCCCACCGGATAGACCGCCCGGGCACCGGCCTGCTCCATCAGCTTGATGCGCTCTACTGCCTCGGCCAGGGGGTCCTCGAAGACGTCGGTGCCCAGCTTGACCGCATCGGTTCGCCCGTTGATCACGAACGGGATGCCCGCCTCGTCGGCGGCCTGCCGTGCGGCGGCGATGTAGTCGGCGTGCTCTTGAGGCTCTCGCACCCGCTTGCCCTCGGAGTGCACGACGTCTTCGACGTTGGCTCCCGCCGCCCCTGCTTCCAGGAGTCGGTGGACCAGCTCCGCGGGCGCCAGGCCATAGCCGGATTCCACGTCGGCGCTGACGGGCACGCCCGTGGCATCCACGATCCGCCTGACCACCTTGAGATATTCCGACAGATCCATGTTCTCGCCATCGGAGCTTCCGATGGCGTCGGCCACCGGGTGGCTCCCGACGGTGAGCGCCACAAAGCCTGCGTCCACGGCCACCCGGGCGCTCCACGTGTCCCACACGGTGGGCAGCACCATCAGGCGCTGCGACTCGTGCGCTTCCGCCAGCGCCCCTGCGAGGTCCTTGACATCCGGCATTTTCCTACCCCTTTCGTCAGTGGTCCCAACCTACGTGGTGTGCCCACCCGGGGGAAGAGCCGGAAAAGGGCGCCTACAGGAAGATGTCCGGGTACAGGTGCTGGTCTGGGGTGCCAGGTACGGCTGCGTAACCGGACAGGTCGGTGACTCCCGCCTCCGCCAGAACGTCCTCGACGATCAGGCTCTGGCCCGTTCGTTGCCGGGCTGGTCGCGTGATCACCTCGTAGGCGGCGTCGGCGTAGATCTGGGGGGTGCGGCTGACGCTCAGCAGCCGGTCCCCGCCGGGCAGGTTGGCGATGGCTGCCGTGGCGATGGTGGTGGCGGGCCACAGTGTGTTGGCGGCGATGCCGTCGGGCGCGAACTCGGCCGCGAGTCCGAGCGTGGCGATGGTCATCCCGTATTTGGCCAGTGTGTAACCGGTATGGGCACCCAGCCACTTGGGGTCCAGGTTCAGCGGTGGCGCCAGCGAGAGGATGTGCGGGTTGGGACTGCGCCGCAGGGTGGGGATGGCAGCGCGGGAGAGCATGAACGTGCCGCGGACGTTGATGTCCTGCATCAGGTCGTAGCGTTTCTGCTGCAGGTCGAGCGTGGGCGACAGGTCGATGGCACTGGCGTTGTTGACCACCACGTCGATCGCGCCGAAGGTGGCCACGGTCTCCGTCACCGCGCGGGCGATGTCGTCGTCGTCGCGGACGTCACCCACGATTGCCAACGCCTGTCCCCCGGCTGCGACGATCTGCTCGGCGGCGGTATGGACAGTGCCCTCGAGCTTGGGGTGCGGCTTGTCCGTCTTGGCCAGCAAGGCGACGTTGGCGCCGTCGGCCGCGGCGCGCACCGCGATGGCCAGACCGATGCCGCGGC
>CAZPSO010000339.1:0-2315 GCA_964588895.1 uncultured Tessaracoccus sp. | reverse complement strand
CACGTATATTCACAAGCGGTTTATTTGGCGAATGATATTGCGGAGCGGATTCGGATGAACCCGGCGCAAGCATCAGCTTACGCGGGCTCCTACGACGGAGTGTCCGCGACACCTCCAGCCGCCTGTACCGCTGGAGGATGTGATGGGACTGCATTGGTTGCGTGGGACAAGACTGAGTGGAATAACCTCATAGGTAAGACCTTACCAGCTGGAAAAGCGGAAATTGAACTCATATCCGGTGGTGAAGCGATGAGAGTTAAGATGTCCTTCGACGATAGTCGCTCTGAAGGCAGCGAGGAAGAAGTGCGTAAGACTTATGCGTTAGTTGTTGGGCTTTAAGAGGCTGTTATGGAAATCAAAAATATGAAACAACGGCGCGCTAAAGGTTTTTTGCAGGCTAAAGGCTTCTCGATAGTCGAACTAATGGTCGCCATCTTAATTGGCCTGATTATTTTGGCAGGGGTCATTCAGGTGGTGGTTACCAGCAAAACGACCTTTATGGGACAAGAGGAAATGTCCTTCATCCAGGAGAACGCTCGCTACGCTATGGACGTTATTGGCAAAGATATTCAAGGTGCTGGCTATAAAGGGTGTGCGGGCCAAGATGCGAGTGTCGCCCTTGTCGCAGGTGGCGGAGATGACTCGGCATTAGAGTTTTTAGGCGTCGAAAGTATTCGCGGTTACCGAAATGAGACTGATGCTCCGAATGCGTATGCGGCAAAGTTGAGAGCAATAGCTGGCGGTGCTAAATCTGAGTCTCTGTTAATTCGCTCGTTTACTGGGCCCCACCACGTGGTCACCTCCCATTCAGGACAAGCCTTAATATTCGCGGCACCGCACAGCTTTTTGAGCGGTGATTATTTAGGCATAGTGGCGGAGGATTGTCGACGGGTTGGTATTTTTCGTATCGCAACGCCGGTGACTCCAAGCCCCACTGTTACCTCCGTCACCTATACCTTGGCTGACAATCATGGCATGCCCACCATTAAACCTAACCTAACGGAAAGTATCATTTGCACAGGTGCGACGCCGAGCTGCTCAACCAGTTATTCACAAAACTACAATCCCGGAAGTGTGGCCATGAGCTTCTCGGCCAATTCTTATTACATTGGCGACTCCAGCGCACTTCCCGGACTGCCCGCGCTTAAACGTGCGACCCTGGTGCGCTCAGCTGCCGGATCCGCTGGACAGGGGACGGTGATTTCCGAAGAAATTGCACTGGGGGTAGAGGATATCCATTTCCGATATGGCATCAAAGATAGCTCTGGTACGCGTTATCTTTTGGCAGATGAAGTGACAAATTGGTCCCAGGTTTTTGCCGTAGAGGTCAGTATGATGATGCGCTCTCAGACTCCCAGCTTGCCTACAGCAGAAAATAAAACCTTGGGCAGTAGCGGCCGCAGCTATAACGATAAATACATGAGGCAAGTAGTGACATCCATCTACCGGATACGAAATCGGATATAACTATGGCAAAGCGTAATATAAAACGGAATCGACAACAGGGCGCAACGCTGATTGTGAGCTTGGTGATATTAGCTGTGGTCACTCTTCTTGGTGTCGCCAGCATGCGCAACTCAAATTTAGAATTACGCATGGCCGCCAGTGCGCGAGATCGTGCAGTGGCTTTTCAGCGCGCGGAAACGGCATTGGTACGCATTGAGCGTAAACTTGCCGCAGACCCTTATCCAATCACCAGTTTTGACTCAAGCTGTACGGGCAACTGCTTTAGTCACAACTGTGCCGGCGGTCTCTGTTTTAACGGCGAGTTCGACAGTATGGGCAGTCGCAAACAGTGCAAGCTCGCGCGTTCAACAGGTGCTACCGAGCCAGCTTGGCTAGCGGAGGCATTCTGGAGCGACAATAACAACGAATATTATCTCCAAGAAAATGTTCCGGGGACTGTTGAGGATGCAACTCCCTCACCTGTGAAATATGTCATCGAATTTATGTGTTTTGCCCCGAGTGGCGAGCGCGATATCTACGGTAGTGCAGGAGGTGTCGTGCGTGACGGTGATACCGATGTCCCTCTATATCGAATTACCGCAAGAGCCGACGGTGAGGCAGGGCGCTCCTCCGTAATTCTCCAATCTGTTTACCGTGCTGCTCGTTAAGCAGAGGAATATGCAAATGAAAAGAGCAATAGTTAAACAAGTACTGTCTTTGGGCCAAAAAATCGGAGTCGCTCTTGGTGCTGTCGGCGCTATCGCACTCGTTCCGCAAGTCGCACTTTCTCAAGCAATGAGCGAATACTCCGCCTTGCCACCATTATCTGTCCAGACTCATTCTCAGCAGTCGATTATGTTGGCGATGTC
>CAZPSO010000338.1:0-2317 GCA_964588895.1 uncultured Tessaracoccus sp. | reverse complement strand
ACGTGGCGGTTCAACTCCATGGTGAGGTTCGCGCCGAACTGATTCATGACCCACTTCGACGCGCGCCGGACCTCGAGCTCGGCGCGCGTCGGAGTCCCACCGATTACGTCGAACAGGAAGACCTGGAATCGACATCCGTCGACGTCAGTGGAAGTTCCAGATGGCCCGGTCGCCCAGGCCGTTGGAGTAGACCAGCATGCTGTGGTCGATGTCCTGGTTCTCGAAGTTCTCGAACGTGAGCCAGCCGGAGGTGCACTCGCCGACACCGAGAAACGCCTCGGGGCCGAACGCGGGGGAGTGTCCCCCGGTGACAGGGCGCTGCACCTCGTCCGCTGAACTGGTCAGCGACCAGGGTTCCAGCGAGACGCGGGTGCCATCGGCATCGGAGCCCACCGGCTGCAACACGCAGACCTCCACGTTGAAGGCGGTCAAGCCGCTGATCGCCTCTGGTTCGCTCGCTTCGTCATAGGGCATTAGTTCCACGGTGAAGCTGTCGAAGGTGGCCAGCCCTTCCCCGAGGAAGGTCTGCCCCTCCTCCTCGGGAGCGGGGGAGGAGGTGGGTTCCTCGGTGGGCTCCGGCGCGACGCTGGTGGGCGCGGGTTCCGTGGGAGCGGACGTGGTCCCCTCCGGTGACGGGGCCACGGTAGGCGACTCGGTGGGCGACAGCGTGGGCGAGGGTGCCGGAGATGGTGGGGTGGAAGCCGGTGACGGGGTAGGTGACGGCACAGCCTGGTTGCCCTCATCGCCGTCCAGCGCCAGCACCACGATGACCACGATGATTGCCACCAACAGCATCGAAAGGACCGCGATGCCCGCCTTGACCGAGTTGCTCATGTTCTCTCCTCCGCCCCACATGGTAGGCGGTGCCCGTGGCCGTCCCGCGATGCTCCCAAAAGCGGGTTTGCTGCGCGGAAATCCATTAGGGTGCACCCTAGTTCACCGTGACCGGGTGGCATTTTTCCAGCCCAGTGGATAAGTCCAAGTCGATTTGGTCAAACCTCAGCAGACCGGAAATCGTTGAAGTATCGTCCATCGTCATGGAGCGCGGCACAGGGCCGGGCGCATTCCACAAAGGCGGTGGGTCAGCGTGAGCACAGTTGACAGGGGCCTCGATCCGGAGCGTTCGAAGACGGAGCTTGTCATCTCCAAGGGCTGGGTCCAGGGAGTCGCACTCGTTTTCATCTTCGGTTTCTTCGTGATGGGCATCCTTGCCATCAGGACGTACACGGACTCGATGCCGCTTCCCGACCGGGTGGTCAGCGACACCGGGGACGTGGTGTTCACGGCTGAAGAAATCACTTCCGGGCAGCAGATATTCCTGCGACGGGGCCTCCAGCAGTACGGATCGATCGTCGGCCACGGAGGCTACCTCGGGCCCGACTTCACTGCTGAGTACCTGCGACTGGCCAGCGAGCACGTGCTGGAAGAGCTGAGCGCCCAGGAGATACCGGACGCCACGGCCGCCGTGGTCGAGATGATGCGGACCAACCGTTACGACGAGGCCACCGGGGACTTGGTTTTCACCCAGGAGCAAATCAGTGCCTTCGAATCGATTCGTGACTATTACGCGGAGTTCTTCGGACGTGAAACAACCGAGCACGGCCTGCTCCCCAACAAGATCACCGACCCCGACGAAATTCATGACCTGACCGCATTCTTCGGCTGGACCGCCTGGGCCGGCGCGGCCGAGCGGCCGGGGCACTCGTACTCGTACACCAACAACTGGCCACCGGAGCCGCGCGTCGACAACTACCCCACCGCTGACATCCTGGTGTGGTCCGCGATGTCGCTGACCGCGCTCCTTGCGGGACTGGGTCTCCTGTTCGCCATCTATGGCCGCTGGAGCAAGAAGATCGGCTGGAAAGGCACCGAGGCCCCCTCGCTGGCCTTCCTGCAACCCGGCAAGGTGGGGATCACCAAGGCGCAGAAGGCAACCGCGTGGTTCTTCCTGGTGGTGTCCCTGCTGTTCCTGGCCCAGACCTTCGTGGGTGCCGCGATCGAGCACTACCGGGCAGACATCTCCAGCTTCTTCGGGCTCGACCTGGCCCGGATCCTGCCCTTCAACCTCGCCCGCACGTGGCACGTCCAACTGTCCCTGCTGTGGACGGCCGCAGCGTTCCTGGCCGCCGCGATCTTCCTGGCCCCGATCATCTCCGGGCGGGAACCCAAGCGGCAGCACTGGCTGGCGTACGGCCTGCTCGGTGCACTCGCGCTGGTGGTGCTGGGCACCGTCGTGGGCACCGCCGTCAGCACGTTTGGACCGGAGTGGGCAGCGGGATCCATATTCTTCGACCAGCAGTGGGAGTACCTCGACCTG
>CAZPSO010000337.1:0-2327 GCA_964588895.1 uncultured Tessaracoccus sp. | reverse complement strand
CCGATCTCGCGGGAGAAGGTGGTCTCGTCCATGGTGAACAGCACCACCTTGAAGTTGGGGTTGGTGCCGAAGGCGTTCAGCATCGGTTGCAGTGCCTCCACGTACTCGGTGCGGTACGGGAAGTCCGCGCCGACGTCGGGCCCGAACCGTTCGAAGGTTCCGGTGTGGTGGTTGCGCCAGGCGCCCGGGTGCAGCGTCATGACCAGGCCGTCCTCGGAGGCCATGCGGGCCTGCTCGAAGAGGAAGCCCCGACGCAGGTGCTCGGCCTCCGGCGTGCTGAGGGAACCGGCGCGGGCCTTGGCGTAGAGCTCCTCGGCCTCGGCGGCCGTCAGCTTGACGGTGCCGGTGTCCAGGTG
Organism: uncultured Tessaracoccus sp.; assembly: GCA_964588895.1. Taxonomy (GTDB): domain Bacteria; phylum Actinomycetota; class Actinomycetes; order Propionibacteriales; family Propionibacteriaceae; genus Arachnia. The sequence continues at coordinate 1,971 of CAZPSO010000337.1, read as the reverse complement.
GGCGTGGTCGGTGGACACGGCGCCGTTGTCCTTGAAGAACGCCCGGCGGTTTTCCATGGCGGCCACCCAGCCGGCATAGGTGTCCACGTCGGTGCCCGCCACCTGGCCGAGCCGGTTGATGTTGTCGTTCCAGTCCTCGCGGACCACCTCCAGGTACTTGTCGGGGCGGAACGTGGGCACCACCACCCCGTCCCAGTCCTGGTCCTCGCGGATGCGGCGGTGGTGCTCCAGGTCGTCGCACGGGTCGTCGGTGGTGGCGATGAACTCGATGTTGAAGCGGTCGTGGAGGGCGCGGGCGCGGTAGGCGTCGGTGGCCAGCAGGGCGTCGATGCGGTCGTAGATTTCGTCGGCGTTGGCCTCGCTGGGCTCCAGGTCGATCTCGAAGACGCCCGCCAACTGCTCCTCGAACCAGTACTTCATGGGGGTGCCGCGGTATTCCTTCCAGTGGCGGAAGAAGATGCGGAAGGCCTCACGGGCTTCGGTTTCCGAGAAGTCGTCGCGACCCACTCCGAGACTGTCCAGCGCGACGCCGTGGGCGTGCAGCAGCCGGTTGATGTAGTGGTCGGGGGTCAGCAGCAGCGATGCCGGGTTCTCGAACCGGACGTCGTCGGAGAACCACTGGGGCGGGACGTGTCCGTGGGGGGAGATGATGGGCAGGTCGGCGACCGCGCGGTACAGCTCACGGGCGATGTCGCGCAGCGCCGGGTCGCTCGGCAAAAGACGATCCGGGTGAACGGAGAAACTCATGGGATTACCTCTGGTCGACTGCGGGTGTTGATGGTGGGCGCGTGGTGGGGGGGGTCCGCGGCCCGGGGTGGCCCGGGGTTCGGGCCGGGAGCGAATCCCGCTCCCGGCCCGAACCCGGTTCATGTGGCGGTCAGCCGCCGGTGATGCTTTCAGCTTCCTCGACGAAGGCCTCCGCAGCTTCCTGCGGTGTGCGCTGGCCGAACAGGACCTCCTCGTTGTAGCGGCCCAGCAGGCTCGCCACCTGGCCGGCGCCCTGCGGCGGTGCCGGAGGCGCGTCGACGATGTCGGGAGAGATGTTCTCGATGAACTCCGCGGCGTACTGCTCCGCGTCACTCAGCTGGTCCATGATGTGCTCGCGCACGTCCATGTTGGCGGGCAGGCCACGGTCACTGAGGATGATTTCGCCAGCCTCGGGGCTGTTGAGCATCCAGTCGATGAACAGGGCCGCGGCCTCCGGGTACTCGGAGTTGGCGGACATCGACAGTGCCATGGCGGGCTTCAGGAACGAACCGGAGCGCTCGAACTGGGTCTCACCCGGGTAGCGCAGCATCTGCAGGTCGCGGCCTGCAGCACCCGAGATCGCACCAAGCTGGTTGCTCCAGAACCGGGCGATGGCGCCGCGGTTCGTGGCGATCAGGGACTGCTCGGGACCACCAGCGTCGATTTCCAGGGACAGCGATGCGGGCGGGGCGCCACCGGCCTCGATCAGATCGAGACCCCTCTGCCACAGCTCGGCCATGATCTCGGGCTCGAAGCCAATCCCGCCTTCTTCGTTCCAGAGGTTCTGGCCCTGCTGGCGGGTGTAGATGGACAGGTCGGGCTCGATGAAGCCGAAGTCCTGTGCACCGTAGACGTCACCCTCGGAGTTCTCGGAGATCTGCACCATGAGTTCGTGGTAGTCCTCCCACGTCCACGTGGTGTCGTCCGGCATCTCGACGCCGGCTTCCTCGAAGATCTGCGGATCGGCCATCATGACGCGGACGTTGACGCCGGTGGGGATGCCCCACAGGCCGTCGCTGAACTCGCCGCTGCCCAGGATCGACTCGTCGATCTGGGACACGTCGATGTCGTAGTCGTTGAGGTTGGCCAGCACGCCGCGGTCGGCGTACTCACGGAGGTAACGCTCTTCCTGCATGATCACGTCGGGGGTGTCCCCGCCCGCGGTCTGCGTGGCGAGCTTGTCCCAGTAGCCACCCCAGTCGGTGTAGTCGGGGGTGACGGTGA
>CAZPSO010000336.1:0-2327 GCA_964588895.1 uncultured Tessaracoccus sp. | reverse complement strand
TCCAGGAGCAGACGAAGGTGTCGTAGTTGCCGTCGCCCTGCTCCTGCAGCCACTCCGCCCACTCGAGGGTGCGGATGGTGGTGGTGATGTTCAGTGGCGCCAGCTGGGCCTGCAGCATCTGGGCTATACGGACGGACTCCTCGTACTGAGTGGTGGGCATGATCTCCATGTTGAAGCCGTCCGCGTAGCCGGCTTCCGCGAGGAGCGCAGCGGCCTGCTCGAGGTCCTGGCTGTACGGAGCGTAGTCGGTGGCCCAACCGCTGGAGGATGGGATGGGGTCCTGCGTGGCGAGCGCGGTGCCGAAGGTGGCCACCTCGGCGATCTCCTCGCGGTTGATGGCCCACGCCAGAGCCTGACGCACGCGCACGTCGTCGAGCGGTTCGCGCATGGTGTTCACGCCGACGTACCAGTAGGCGCCGGCGGGAACCTCGTCGACCACCACGTCGTCTCTGCCCTTGAGTTCTTCGATGGCTTGGGCGGGCACGCTGATGGCCCAGTCCACGTCACCTGATACCAGGGCGCTGCGGCGCACGCTCTCGTCGGTGATCACGCGGATCTGCACCGCATCGAGGTACGGCAGACCGTCCTGCCAGTAGTGCGGGTTGCGCTCCAGCGTGAGCTGGATACCAGGCTGGAAGTCGGTGATCATGAACGGCCCGGTGCCGATCGGGTTGGTGTTGATGGTGCCGTCCTCCACGCTCTCGCGGGCGATAATGCCGACCGCTTTGCTGCTGGCCAGCTTGCTGAGGAAGGCGGGGTTGGGCGCGTCTAGCGTGAACTGCACCGTGTACTCGTCCGGGGCCTGCACGTCGGTCACGCCCGCCAGGAGGTAAGCCTGGCCGGACGCCGTTTCCGGGTCGAGCATGCGGTCGTAGGTGTAGACCACGTCTTCCGAGGTCAGGCCGCGCCCGTTACTGAACGCGGCGTCCTGCCGCAGGGTGAACGTCCAGGTGAGGCCGTCGTCGGACACCTCCCAGGACTCGGCCAGCGAAGGGTTGACGTTCTGATCCGCGTCGAGCACGACCAGGGTGTCGAGAACGTTCTCGAGCACCTGCAGGCTGGACCTGGCGCTGGTGATGTGCGGGTCGAGACCCACCGGGTCCTGCGCCCAGGCGGCTACCAGCGTGCCGCCCTGCTGTTGGGCGCTGCCGACCGCTACCAGGCAGGCCGTGATCAGTGCAATTGCCAGCTTCCTCATTCTTCCTCCTCCTTCGCAACCGGAATCTCCCAATCCCAGACGCTTTTCTTGATGTCCACCACGTGCACGGTCTCGCTGTTCAGCACCTCGGGAACGCTCAGCTTGCGCTGCAGGAACTCGTGCAGCTCACGGGCGCTACCGTGCATCGATTCGAACACCAGGTTGCTGCTGCCCACGCCGATGGCCACGTAGCGCGCAGCAGGATCCCGTGCCAGGTCATCCGCCAGAGCCTCAAGACCGGCCGGCGTGACCTTCACGTAGGTCGTGGCGAGGACCGGCACGCCCAACTGGATGGGGTCGGTCACCGCCAGTATGCGCATCCAGCCGGATCCGCTGAGCCTGTTGACCCGCTTCCGGACCATGCTCTCGGAGACCTCCAGCTCCCGCGCGATGTCCCGGAACGGCCGGCGTCCGTCCTGGCGCAGCATGTCTACGATGCGCTGATCGGTTCCGTCGAGCTGTGGGTAGGTGACTCGGTCCATTTCCTCCCCATCGATCTGGATTGTGGCTGGCTGCACTGTAGGAGGATTGCGGCTTTACTGTCAACCGATTGGACGCATTGCGTCGGAACCGATGAGGTAAGCGACGCGTTGGGCCCCAAGGAGCGCCAGCACGAATATCTCACGACCCCGGCGGTATCGATGACATTCGTTCGTTGGCATCATGATGCGATGATCCATATGCGTCTAAGGTCCTCACTACTCTGACGATCGACGTAAAGGTGTTGAGGTCCGTTATGGCACGAGCGGCCCGAGAGATGCCGGCGTCCGGCACAACCTCGTCACAGATTCCTGGTCGCCCATAGGCCCAGGCTGGGCCTCTGCCATACTCGGTGCATGGCACGAACCGAGAAGCACCCACACGAGGAGAACCCGACCGAGACGAGGCTACGCGAGGTGCTGAGCGCGCGCTCCGAAACCGTGGTGGACCTCTACCTGAGGGTGCATGAACTGGTACTGGACACACTGCCGGACGTGAAGAACTCGGTGGACCTGGTGGACGGCATGACCGGCTACGGCGCCCACCAGTACGGCTACGGCGGCTGGGGCATGGCCGCGCTCAGCGCGCACTCCAAGTGGGTCTCACTAGTTTTCATGCGCGCCGTGGAACTGAACGACAGCACCGGCAT
>CAZPSO010000335.1:0-2329 GCA_964588895.1 uncultured Tessaracoccus sp. | reverse complement strand
GCTGGGAACTGGACGCCATCGCGGCCACCGTCATCGGCGGCACCCTGCTGACGGGTGGCGCCGGCTACGTGCTGGGCTCGGTGGTGGGCTCGCTGGTGCTGGGACTGATGATCGTGCTGATCACCCGGGATGGGAGCATCCCGCCCGAGGCCACCACCATCATCACAGGTGGCATCCTGCTGGTCTTCGTGCTGTTGCAGCGTCTGGTCCTGACGCGACGCAAGGGGTGACTACTCGCGGTCGGTGCGCAATGACAGGGCGGAATAGCCGGAATCCGTGGTGAAGGCCCCGTCCCACTCGCCGCGGCTGAACCTCAGCGAATTGTTGCCGTCCATGCTGATCTCGAACCCCTGCTCCGGCAACGTGCGGCGCAGGTAGCCGGCCAGCTCTGCCCCGCTCGGCGCGCTCAGCACGAGCGTGACGTTGTTGACCTGGTCGACGCGTTCGCTCACCACTGCCCCGCGCGGGATCGAGACCCCCTCGGGCGCGAACTGGAAACCGAGGTCGCTCAGCAGCACCCCGTCGTCGGGCACCGGTGCGGTGACCTGCACGCCCGGCGTGGGTTCCGCCTCGGGCGGCGGCTGCGCCGAGCATCCGACCACGAGCACCAGCGCCACCAGGGCGACCACCACCCGCCTCACGCCGGGAACTCCACGGCCACGTCGGAGGGATTCTCCAGCCCGAGCCGCACCATGGCCTCGAGGTGCATGAAGCGGGGGCTGGGCAGGGCGTCGATGGGCCACCACGCCACGTCGGTGGCCTCACCATCGGCCGGGTGCGGCTCACCGGAGACCCAGTGGGCCGAGAAACCGTGGTCCAGGTACTGGCACCAGTCGCCGTTGTCATACTGCACCGGTTCCATCACCACCGTCCACAGCATCCGCTCCACCTCGATCTCGATGCCCGCCTCCTCCATCGCCTCGCGCACTGCGGTGGTGGCGGGGTTCTCCCCCGGGTCGACGATGCCGCTGACCAGAGTCCACTCGCCGTTGTCGGCACGCTTGATCAACAGGACCTCGGTGCCGGTGGAAGCCTGGCGATGAATGTAGACACTGGCGCCCATCAGCCACAGCAGATCGTTGCCGATCTTCTTCCGCAACTCGAGGATGAAGGGTGGGGTGGCCATGTCCCCATCCTGACAGGCCACCGGGACCGGTGGCCCGTCCTGCCCGTACCGTGGATGGATCGATGAGGGAGGTGGGCAAGTGCGATGGATCCGGATCGTGGCGGCGGTGGCGGTGCTGGCGGGGTGTAGTCCGTCGCCGGAGGAACCTCCCCCGGCGGTGGGGCGCGTCGAGGTGATCTGGCAGCAGGAGGACGGGGATCCCGTCGGCGAGTCAGTCCTGGAGTCCGGGGCAGTGCTCCTGCCAGATGATGCGGCGTGGCAGGCGTGGGTGGAGGCCCTTCCTCCCGACATGCACGAGGCTCGCGCCGAGGAGTTGGCGAAGGTCACCCTGGAGGACTCGGTGAAGGTGGTGGCCGTGTGGGGTCGCTGTCGCGAGTACTCCAGCATCCGGCGCGCGGCACCCGGGGAACTGGAGTTCCGGATCACCCCGATCGACGACGAACCGGTGGTGTGCGCCTGGTCACCCAGGCGGGTGGAGGTCTGGACGGTCGACCTCACCTCGGCCGGAGCGGACCGGGACGCCATCGTGCTGGCGCACTGAGTCGCCCCGAAGGCCGGTGCCGTGGAATCCGGCCGATGAGAGTGACTAGACTGCCAAGCAGGGAACAGACATGAAAGTAGGGGCACCGTGGCCATTGCTAAAGTCCTGATCGCCAACCGCAGCGAGATCGCCGTCCGGGTGATCCGCGCAGCCCGGGACGCGGGCATCGCGTCCGTGGCGGTCTACGCAGATTCCGATTCCGACGCGCTGTTCGTTCGCCTCGCCGACGAGGCCTTCGCCCTCGGCGGCGCGACACCCGCCGACACGTACCTGAACATCGACAAGATCCTGGCGATCGCCGAGCGCGCCAGCGCCGACGCCATTCATCCCGGCTATGGGTTCCTCGCCGAGAACGCCACCTTCGCCCAACGCGTGATCGACGCCCAACTGACGTGGATCGGTCCCCCACCGCATGCCATTGAGTCCTTGGGCGACAAGGTCCGGGCACGACACATCGCCAGCAAGGTGGGCGCACCGCAGGTGCCCGGCACCCCGGACCCGGTGGGCAACGCCGACGACGTGGTCAGGTTCGCCGAGGAGCACGGGTTGCCCGTGGCCATCAAGGCCGCCTTCGGCGGCGGTGGACGGGGCCTGAAGGTGGCCCGCACCATGGAGGAGATCCCCGAACTGTTCGAAAGCGACACCCGCGAGGCCGTGACCGC
>CAZPSO010000334.1:0-2337 GCA_964588895.1 uncultured Tessaracoccus sp. | reverse complement strand
CGAGAACTGGTAGACGTTCTGCGCCGTCGGCAGCGCCCAGATGACCGTGGCGGCAAAGACAAGTTGGGGCTCGAGATCCATGACGTAACGGGCCAACAGGAAGGCCACCAGCGGCAAGAGGGCAGACTTCATGACGGTGGCGAGGATCACCTCGCGGCGGCCGGAGCCCTGCTGGAATGCCCTCTCCCCGTGCAGTGAGGCACCAAAGGCGATCAGCATCATGGGCACTGCCGCACCGCCGAGGATCTCCAAGGGGTTCCAGATCGCCTCCGGAACGTCCCAGTCGGTCAACGCCACCACGAGGCCGAGAGCGCTGCCGAAGACGATCGGCGCGCGGAAGGGCTGGGTCAGGATGCGTTTGACGGAGACCTTTCCGCTGGTGATGACGTCCAGCACCAGCAGCACGATGGGCATGATGAAGACCACTTGCATCAGCAGCAACGGCGCCACGTATTGGGCATCGCCCAGGACGTACAAGGAGATCGGCAGTCCGATGTTGTTGGCGTTGGCGTAAGCCGACGCCGTGGCACCGATCGCCAGCCGCGTCGGGTCGCGGGTCAGGAAGATCGCCGCGATCACCAGGTAGAGGACCACGATGATGACGTTGGCCAAGAGCCCATTCAGCAGGTAGCTGGAGAAGACTGTCGCCACGTCGGCACGTGCCATGACGGTGAACAGCAGGGCGGGGCTCGCCGCGAAGAAGGCGACGTCGTTGAGGATCCGCTTCGAGTCGTCCGGCATGATGCCGGTGCGGGCCAGCAGATAGCCGGCCACCACGATCACGCCGATGACCGTGAATCCAACGAGCACACCGCCCACGGCTGGGTTCCCTCCTGGTCGCGGAGCCGCCTACGATCACCTGTAAGCGGTTTCTCCACCTACCATAGACGTCTGCCTTCGCCGTCCGGCGGTGACGTCCACTCCGCGGCTCGGTGCGGATGCCCCAAACAGTGGCCCGGTGTGACCGGTTCGGAGCCGCCACCAATGTGTGGCTTCTGGAGGTGTAGAGGGCAATCTGCCCTCACCGTCGGGCGTTTGCAGCGGCTCCTGCCGACCCCCCGCCCGAGGGCCGGCAGTTTGCAGTCGCTCGAGGCGGTGTTCACTCGGCCGCAGCGGTGCCCGGTGGCCGTCGACGGCGCCAGGTGACGCCGACGGAGGCGGCGACCACGCTCACGATGGCCACCCACTCCACCAGCCCGAGCACTTCCCGCAGGATGAGGAAACCGGCCAGGGCAGCCGCCACGGGTCCCAACGCCTGCAGGATGCCGAAGATGCGCGTGGGTAGCAGTCTCAGGGCTCGCAGCTCCAGCGAGTAGGGCAGCACCGAACTCAACACGCCCACCGCCAGGGCCACCGCCAGCACCGATGGCTGGAACAGCGCCGCCCCCGACGAGCTGATGGCTGGGACCGCGAGCAGGACGCTGCCCAGGATGGAGGCGAGCAACAAGACGGCCGAGCGGTTCCACCGCGGCGAAATTCTGGCTCCCAGCAGGATGTAGCCGGCCCACCCGCCTGCCGCCAGCACCGCGAACGCCAGGCCGACGGGGTGCAGTTGGGTGGGTCCGAGCCCCAGCAACACCACACCGGCGCCGGCCAGCAACACCCACAGCAGGTCCAGCACGCGACGCACGCTGACCAGCGCCACGAGCAACGGCCCCAGGAACTCGACGGTGACCGCCAGGCCCAGGGGGATCCGGGCAAACGCCTCGTAGATGGACCAGTTCATCAGCGCCAGGCTGCCCGCCAGCGCCAGCCCGGTGACCCAATCCCGGCGGGTGAGCCCCCTGAAGGACGGGCGCAACGCGGCCAGGATCATCCCTGCGAAGACCAGCCGCAGCCACGCCATCCCGGTGGGGGTCACGGTGTCGAACTGGGTCTTGGCAATGGCCGCGCCCAGTTGAACCGACGCGATGGCCGCCAGCACCATCCACAAGGGGGAGGAGACGCGCTGCATACCTGCACCGTAATGCACCCCGGGAGGTGCCGAACTGATGGTTCAGTCCAGGTCGGAGACCGGCACGACGGGGCCGCCGGTCAGCCGGATCCGAGCGGTATCGGTGTGGATGCGTTCCTGGGCAGCCACCAGGGCTCGCTGCCCGTCGGGGAGTTCGACGTGGACCTCCACATGCTCCGGTGCGAAGCCCTGGCCCACGATCCGCACCTCGAACCCTGCGGGGTCCAGCACCAGCGAGCGCGCGCCAACCCCCAGGAGGTGGTCGGGCGGAAGAGTGCCGCGCCACCCGAGCCGTTCGGCAGTGGCCTGGTCCACGAAGGCCCGGGCCCCCAGGAACGACGCGACGGCGCGGCTGGCCGGCCGCGACCACAGCTCCTCGGGCT
>CAZPSO010000333.1:0-2351 GCA_964588895.1 uncultured Tessaracoccus sp. | reverse complement strand
GCCGGAAAATCCTCCCTGTTGAACCGCCTCACCGGAGCCGGCGTCCTGGTGCAGAATGCCCTGTTCGCCACCCTGGACCCCACCACGCGCCGCACGGAGACGTCAGACAGCCGGATCTACACGCTGACCGACACGGTCGGTTTCGTCCGCCACCTGCCGCACGACCTCGTGGAAGCGTTCCGCTCCACCCTGGAGGAATCGGCCGACGCGGACCTGCTGCTCCACGTCGTCGACGCCTCCGACCCGGACCCCGAGGGACAAATCACGGCGGTCCGCCAGGTGCTGGCCGAGATCGGCGCCCTCGGTGTGCCCGAACTCCTGGTGTTCAACAAGGCAGACCTTGCCGACGAGACCACCCTGGTATCGCTGCGGGGGGCGCATCCAGACGCGGTCATCGTCTCGGCCAGGACGGGCCATGGGATCGACGAGTTGCGCACCACCATCGAGGGACGACTGCCCGAACCCGAGATGGAGGTCCGCGTGATGGTGCCCTACTCGCGGGGCGACCTCCTCGACCGCATTCACAAGACTGGCCGGATCGACAGCCTCGAGCACACGGGCCACGGCACCAGCGTGGACGCGAGGGTCGAACCGGATCTCGCGGACCAGCTGGCCGAGTTCACCCGTGAGTGAGACCACCGCCCAGGTTCTGCAGGCCGCAGTCGACGCCATCTCGGGCTCCGTGCGTCCGGGGCAACAGGCCATGGCCCAGGCCGTCTCCCAATCCCTGGATGACGAGGTACACCTCCTTGTGCAGGCGGGCACCGGCACCGGCAAATCGCTCGGCTACCTGGCACCTGCACTCGCCCGGCTGACCGACGATGACGAACGCAGGATCATCGTCGCCACAGCCACGCTGGCCCTGCAGGCTCAGCTGGCTGGCAAGGACATCCCGGCCGCGCTGGACGCGGTGCAGGAGGTCACCGGCAAACGCCCCAGGACCGCAGTCCTGAAAGGGCGTACCAACCACGCCTGCCTCTACCGTGCCCGCGAGGGCAGCGACGCCACGCGTCAGGGCGCGCTCGTCGGCGCCGCAGACCTTGCTGACGATGCGCCGTCGGAGATGGGCAGGCAGGTGCTGGCGCTGCGCGAGTGGGCGGAGCAGGAACTCGACTCCGGGGGGCTCGCCGACCGTGACGACGCACCGCCCCACACGGCGCTGGGCTGGGCCCAGGTCTCCATCCCCACCCGGGAATGCCTGGGCGTGGCCGCCTGCCCATTCGGTGCGGAATGTTTCGTCGAGGCCTCCCGCGACGAGGCTCGCAGGGCCCAGTTGGTGGTTACCAACCACGCACTGCTGGCCATCAACGCCATGCACGGCCAGACCGCGCTGCCGGAGCACGAGGCCGTCATCATCGACGAGGCCCACGAGCTGACGGCCCGGATCACCAACGCGGCGGCCGACGAGCTGTACCCAGCCATGGTGGAGCGGGTGGCCAGGCGGGCACTGACCTGGCTCGACGACGACCTGGGCGTCGACTTCCTCGGCCAGGCCGACGTCCTGGCCGAAGCCCTGGAAGAATCCGAACTGACCCGCATCACGCAGGCGGCTGCGCCGCTGCCCTACGCCGCCGCCCAACTCCGCGACGTGACGCGTCGCGCTGTCAGCGCCCTGCAGAAGGTCAAGGACGACCCGGAGCGCACCACCGCCGCGTCCGCGGTCAAGGAGGTCTTCGACGTCGCCGAGCGGATCGCAGCGGTGGCTGACGCCGATGTGGTGTGGGTGAGCCAGGGTGAGCTGCGTGGCCGCACGGCGCACGTCGCGCCCCTGTCGGTGGCCGGACTGCTGCGCGAGCAGGTGTTCGGTCAGCGTCCCACCGTTTGCACCTCCGCCACCCTGGAACTGGGCGGCGACTTCGACGTGTTCGCCCGCTCCCTCGGTCTGCGTTCCGCGGACCAGCTTCCCGACTTCGAGGCCGAACCCGCCGACTCCTACGCGTGGCGCACCCTGGACGTGGGGTCGCCGTTCGACTACCGGTCGCAGGGCATCCTCTATGCGGCAAAGCACCTCCCCAATCCCGGCCGCGACGGATTGGGCGAGGAGATCCTCGGTGAGATCGCGCAACTGATCTGGGCGGCTGACGGACGCACCCTGGGACTGTTCGCCTCCCGCCGCAATGCCCAGCAGGCGGCCGAGTACTGCAGGCGCGAACTGCCGGGACTGACCATCCTGTGCCAGGGCGACGGCCACCTGCCCGACCTGCAGAAACAGTTCATCGCCGACGAGCAGACCAGCCTTTTCGGCACGTTGTCGCTGTGGCAGGGCGTCGACGTCCCCGGCGAGACCTGCCAGTTGGTCATCATCGACAAGATCCCGTTCCCGCGCCCCGACGACCCCCTGATGCAGGCGC
>CAZPSO010000332.1:0-2359 GCA_964588895.1 uncultured Tessaracoccus sp. | reverse complement strand
GTGAACCTGGGCAAATACAACAAGGTTCCCATGAAGGAACTCATCGCCCTGCTGGAAGCCCGCGGCCTGGGACCCGCAGCCTTCCTGCTGGCCAGCGGCAACCTGATCTTTCCTGACGGTGCACCTGATCAGATAAAGCAAACCTTAAAACAGCTGATCGCCGAGCAGTTCGCTGTCGACACAGACGCAATAATGCGCAGGTCAGCTGACCTGCGCGCACTGGTCGATGCCAACCCCTACGGAGTGCCCGAAACAGGCAGCGTCCAGATCAGCATCTGGGACGGGACAGCTGACCCGGACGGCCTTGAGGAGCTCGCAGCCATGGACCATGGCCCTGATGAACTGACCGTGACCAAAAATGCAGCCATCATCCGCTACGCCGGCAGCTCACACGATTCAAAACTCAGCAACAACATCATCTCAAGGCGACTGAAAGTTCCCACCACCTTGCGGAACGTGAAAACATTCATCCGGCTGCTGGAGAAATTCGGCTGAAGTGCGCAGCGTCAGCCGCTGCAGCCTCAGTCAAGGTAGTGCCAGACGAAATCATCGGGGGGTTCGGCGCTGGTGACAAGCGAGCCGGTATCGGTAAGCAGGCGCGTATAGAGGTTCCAGCCAGGCTGCAGATTCAGCTCAGTAACGTCGCCCCAGCAGTCATCCTCAAGCACAACGGGTTCACTGACGTACGCGAAGTACGTGTACTCGGACGGTCCATACATTCCCCAGGCACCGGGTGCTTCATTGGTACGCCAGAGCTGACCCACGGTTGCGTCACCTGCGACCACCTCAAAGTGGGTGACCAGAGCGACACTGATATTCCCTCCGCCACACACCTGAAGCTCCTGGAGCTGTTCCACGGGCAGCTCGGCCGGCAGCCTGAGCTGCCAGCTGCCGTCAGCCACCTCAACTGTACCCAGTGGGACGGTGCTGAAAGCAGCCATGTCATCAACGACCATTGCGCTGAGCACGGCGCCCTCCGGCACTCCTGGCGGCAGTTCACCCTCGAAGTGAGGAGCGTTCTCCTGGCCGGTTGCGTAAAGCACCAGCATTAATACGAATGTAGTTGCAGCAATCTTGAACATTATCTATGATGGCACACTTTGTACCGCCTGTTAACCAGATGGTCAGTCGGGCGATTACTGATTGCCTTCGTAACGGTCCCGCTGGGAGTGACCGGAGTGCAGTTGTGGACAGGTCCGATCAGGCTTCAGGAGAACGGGGCAGGAATACCGGACCTGTCGTGAAACGGCTTTGACGGTGCTATGACGGCCAGCTCTTAAAGTCACTGCAGTTCCGACTGTGATGCCGGAGCCTGTGAAGGACGGTAAGGTTTGCTGATCCAGATCCCGTAAACGCAGGTTCCTTCATTGGAAGGACCTGGAAGGAGAACCATGATGAACACTGATTCGTACAGACGCATTTTGCTGACACTGCTCCTGCTCGGCCTGCTGCTCCCCGCAGCTGGCGCACAAGGTGCCCTGGCCGGCGCGGCAGCCACGGGAACCATCACTGGAACCGTTGATGGTTCAGCGTTGCAATGGAACACCCTGGAGATCGATGTGGAAGGGGAGAAGCAGAACACGGCCACCTACAACGTGATGATGGACATGTTCTACAACTTCTCGCTTCAGGGGCATCAGGACGGCAGACTCATTGAAGGTGCCGTATCCATCGACTTCAGTTCCTTCAGCGGGCCACTCATTGCCTGTCCCTGTGAGTTCACGGGCGACATCATGTACTGGACCACGACAGCCATGTTCGACGATGTGTACCTGGCAAACGAAGCGGTCATCACCGTGCTGGAAGCCGAAGAGCTGCCGAACGGCGACCTGCGGCTGGTGGGCACGGCCGAAGGACAGCTTGATTTCCATGCCAACCTGATGTCCCAGGAAGAGCCAGCCGGGGATCCGGTCGCAATCACGCTTGAATTCTCAATCGACAAGGTGGCTCTGGTCGAACTCGACTTCTGAGCGGACAGCACCTGCCACCCGGTACTCCAGGATCATCGTCCCGCTCTTCGGGTAGAGCGCATGACCGGTCAGCTCCAGCCCTGTGAGGCTGCCGGTCTCCGGCAGGAAACGGCGGCCCCGGCCGAGCAGCACCGGGATGACGGCCGGCTCGACCGTGTCGACGTGGCCGCGTTCCAGCAGGCTGCGGAACAGCTCACCGCCGCCATACAGCCAGATGTCCTTGCCGGACTGCGAGCGCAGCTCCGCGATGGTCGCGTCCACATCAGGTGAGGCAACCAGCCGGACTTCAGGATGATCGCCCGCAGTGAGGCTGTCGGAGAACACCAGGATCTGCTTGTCTTCGAACACTTCCGATTTCAGGAACGAGTCCTTCAGCTCCTGGTACGTCT
>CAZPSO010000331.1:0-2374 GCA_964588895.1 uncultured Tessaracoccus sp. | reverse complement strand
TTCGCAGGGCAGGAGGGACTCGAACCCCCAACCTGCGGTTTTGGAGACCGCTGCTCTGCCAATTGAGCTACTACCCTTGGCGGCTCGGCCTCATTGCACGCTGGCGCTGATGACCTCACCGGAGTTCAATAATAGGCCACGATCCAAGCTGCGTCGAACTGGCAGGCTCACGGCGCCTCGTCGAGGCCGATGCCCACGAGGTTGACCTCCGGGACCAGCCGGATCCCGAACCGCGCCTCAACCCCGTCGCGCACCCGTCGCGCCAGTTCCACGAGATCAGCAGCGCTGGCGGCTCCCCGGTTGGTCAGCGCCAGCACGTGCTTGGTGGACAGGGCCGCCCGGTCATTGCCGTAACCCTTGTGGAACCCGGCGTGCTGGATCAGCCAGGCGGCCGAGGTCTTCACGCCTTCGTCGGCGGCGAACCGGGGCGCCTCTGCAGGCAACTGCTCGGCCTGTTCGGGACTGAGGATGGGGTTTGTGAAGAAGGACCCGCCACTCCAGGTGTCGTTGTCCGCCTCGTCGAGCACCATTCCCTTCCCTCGCCGGATGGCCAGCACCGCGGCGCGCACCTCGTCCAGGGGGGCCCGCTCACCCACCTGGACGCCGAGGGCAGAGGCCAGTTCGGGGTAGGCAAGAGGGGTGGAGTGCGTCCCGCCGGTCAGCCGGAACGTCACGGCGGTGATCAGGTGTCGTCCCGGTTCCCGCTTGAAGCGGGAGGTGCGGTAGCCGAAGCCGCACTGGTCGGCCGACATGGTGTCAAACCTCCGTTCCCGGCGATCCCAGGTGCGCACCTGGGTGATGGTCTGCGCCACGTCCGCCCCGTAGGCGCCCACGTTCTGCATGGGGGTGGCGCCGACGAGGCCGGGGATCCCCGAGAGCGTCTCGAGGCCCACCCAGCCCTGCTGCACGGCATGGGCGACGAACCCGTCCCACGCCTGACCGGCCAGGACCCGCACGAGGACCTCGCCGCCGTGGCTGGCGATGACGTCGACGCCCACGAGGCCGACGAGCACCACGGTGCCGTCGAAGCCTTCGTCATTGACCAGCAGGTTGGAACCGCCGCCCACCACCAGCACCGGCTCCCCCCGGTCGTCGCAGTCGGCCACGGCCCGCACCAGCTCCGCCTCGGTGGTTGCGCGGAGGATGCGCCGGGCGGGGCCACCGACGCGCAAGGTGGTGTGGCGGGAAAGTTCGAGCGGGGGGCCGTTCACAACCGCACCCCCACCTTGGCGGCTCCCAACACCGCCTCGTCGCCGCAGTGCGCAGTCAGGGCGATGGTGGCGACACCGTCGGCGACGGCGCTCACCTCACCGCGGTAGATGACCTCGGTGCCTTCATCGGTGTCCGGCACCACGACGGGCCGGGTGAAGCGCACGAAGTAGCTGGCGATGCGCGACGGATCGCCACACCAGTCGGTCACCATCCGCAGGCCGGCGCCCATGGTCCACATACCGTGGGCCACCACCCCGGGCAGGCCGATGGCACGGGCGTGGCGATCCAGAAAGTGGATTTCGTTGAAGTCGGTGGAGGCGCCGGAGTAGCGCACCACGCGCGAGCGCGTGACGGGCACGCGAAGTTCGGGCAGAGCGTCACCCACCGAGGGATTGAAGTCAGACATCGGCATCCTCGCGGGTGTGCATCAGAGTGGAGCGCGCCGTGCAGGCTGCGCGCCCGTCGACGGTGAGGTCCACGGCAACCGTGACCATGTCCAGGGTTCCGCGGTTGCGGACCCGCTCGATCGTGAGGGTGGCCACCACGTCGTCACCCGGACGCAGCGGCTGGTGAAACTCGAAGGTTTGGTCGCCGTGCATGGTGCGGTGGAGGGCGAGGCCAAGCTCCGGGTCGTCGAACAGGGCGCCCCACGCCCGGGCGGCAATCACGGCAGCGAAGGTGGGGGGTGCGACGGGGTCAGCACCGGCGTAGGCGTCGGTAGGATCCGCGAGGGCTTCGGCGAACTCGTGGATCTTGGCCCGGCTCACCCGGTAGGGCGGCGCGGGCGGATACGTCCGTCCGACCATTTCCGCTGTGATTGGCATGGGGCAACCTTATCGGGCCTCATACGCATCGAAGGCCGCCCCGGGAACCGGGACGACCTTCGATCCGCAGGTGCCGCGTGGGTCAGCGCGTTTCGCGGTGTGCCTGGTGGGTGCGGCAACGCGGGCAGAACTTCTTCAGTTCCAGCCTGTCGGGATCGTTGCGGCGGTTCTTCTTGGTGACGTAGTTGCGCTCCTTGCACTCCGTGCAGGCGAGCGTGATCAACGGACGGACGTCAGTCCCCTTCTTGGCCATGTCGTCTCCTGTTATTCGGCCCGCTCGGTCGCGGTGTTAGGTGGTCTTGTGCCGGTGACGAGGGCGGGAATCGAACCCGCGACAC
>CAZPSO010000330.1:0-2449 GCA_964588895.1 uncultured Tessaracoccus sp. | reverse complement strand
GTAGACCGGCAGGTTCAGCAGGGCGGAGTCAGCGGAGCAGGCACCGAAGGCGCCAGCCACGTTGTCCTCGACGGCGTAGGCGGCGTCGGATCCACCGAACTCGGCGGAGCCGTCCTCCATGGCGCCACGGCCGGCGCCGGAGCCCTCGGCGGCGTAGGACACGGTCACGCCAGGGTTCTCGTCCATGAACGCGGCCAGCCAGGCCTCCTGCGCGACGCGCATCGAGGAGGCGCCCATGCCGCGAAGTTCACCAGACAACTCGCCGGTGCCACCCCCGCCGTTCTCGTCGCCGGGCTCCTCGGTCTCTTCGCCGGTCCCCGCGGGGGCGGTGTCTTCCGCAGCAGTGGTCTCCCCGGGGGCGACGGTCTCGTCGCCATTGCCTTCACCACAAGCGGTCAGCAGCAGCGCGGCACTCAGGCCCAAGGCTGCAACGAGGCGGAGCTTCATGTATTTCCCTCTCAAAGTTCTTCAGGTACAGGCCGAATTCGAAAAGGCCCGATGGAACGATTCCGTTCTCAACCGTGAAGTTAGGCCGGGAAGGTGACCATCCAGTCGCTATTGGGTGAACGAGAGGTGAACTTTGGTCCGCGCCCGCGTCGTGGGGGGCGTTCCCACGGCAAACGTTGCGTGCGCGTGATGGGATGTTGGAGCTGGGTTCATGCGGTGGGCTTGAAGACGTCCTTGGTGATCAAGCGGCCCTCGGGATCGAAGTGGAAGGCGATGGACTCGCCCACCACCATGGGGCGGGGTTCCGTTCCCAGGCCACGGAACATATGCGGCAGAACGGGACGGTGGCCGCACACCGCCGTGGGCACCGTCAACCCCGAGCGCAGGCCGGACATGAAATCGGCCACTTCCGCGGAGTGGTCCGTGCCGTATTCCTCCGTCAGCAGGTCCACCCCCTTCACCTTCAGGCCCGCCTTCTTGGCGTAGGGCTTCAGGGTGGCCGTGCAGCGGGTGGAGGAGGAGCTGACGGCGCGACGCACACCGAAGGCTCCGAGCAGGCTGACCAACGCCTCTGCCTGCTCCCGTCCCCGTCCCGACAGTTGCCGCTTCTGGTCGGGCCCGGACCAGAACTTGCGAGCCATCGCCTTGCCGTGGCGGACCAGCAGCAACGCCGTGGAATCTGGTGACTCCACGGCGACGCGCACCACGTCGGCCTCGTCCTCGAACGAGAGCACCTTGTCGGCCTTCTCGACGTCCACCCAGCGGATCCGGTCCACTTCCCTGTTGGGCCGGAACCTGTTCTTGCCGGCCACGGAGGCCCGCCAGAAATGACTGATCTTGGGTCCTTTCGACACCGTGTAGGTGGTGCTGGGCAGGCGGAGCCCGAGCCGGGCCTTGACGCCCGTCTCCTCGAGGATCTCCCTCACTGCGGTCTCGGGATGGAGCTCGTCGGGGTGACCCTTGCCCTTGGGCAGGGTCCAGTCGTCGTAGGAGGGCCGGTGGATGAGCAGGACCTGCTGCTTGCCGTCCTTCTTGCGGAGAACCACACCCCCGGAGGCGATGATCTTGTGTTTCTTCGTCATCGTGAGCGTCGAGCCGCCGTTCGGTGGATCAGGGACTCCTGCAGATCAATCAGTGGGTTGCCGTCCGCGTCCGCGGTGTTGGCGGTCCAGGTGCTGTCCACCAGGTCCCAGTGGACAGTGTCGGGCCGGAACGCCAGATCGAAGAGGTCTTCGATCTGCTCGATGTGCCGGGCGTTTGTCAGCCCGACCACGGCCTCGACACGCCGGTCCAGGTTGCGGTGCATCATGTCGGCCGAGCCGATGCCCACCACGGGGGAGCCGCCGCCGGCGAACCAGAAGATGCGGGAGTGCTCCAGGAACCGGCCCAGGATGGAGCGCACCCGGATGTTCTCGCTGAGCCCGGGGACTCCGGGACGGATGGTGCAGATGCCGCGCACCCACATGTCCACGGGAACCCCGGCCTGCGACGCGTGGTAGAGCGCGTCCACCACCTGTTCGTCGACGATGGAATTGACCTTGATCTTGATTCCTGAGGGCTTTCCGGCGTGGGCGTTGGCGATCTCGCGCTCGATGTTTTCCAGGATGCCGGCGCGCACACCGTGGGGCGCCACCAGCAGGCGCCGGTAGTTGATCTCCTGGGTCATGCCGGACAGGTGGTTGAACAGCCGCGCCACGTCGTCGGTGATCACGGGGTTCGACGTCAGCAGACCCATGTCCTCGTACTGGCGGGCGGTCTTGGGATGGTAATTGCCGGTGCCGACGTGGGCGTAGCGTCGCAACCCGTCGGCTTCTTCCCGCACCACCAGCGACAGCTTGCAGTGCACCTTCAACCCCACCATGCCGTAGATCACGTGAACACCGGCCTTCTCCAGCATGCGGGCCCACGAGATGTTGGCCTGCTCGTCGAAGCGGGCCTTGATCTCCACCAACGCCAGCACCTGTTTGCCGGACTGGGCCGCCTCGATCAGGGCATCCACGAT
>CAZPSO010000329.1:0-2465 GCA_964588895.1 uncultured Tessaracoccus sp. | reverse complement strand
GCATCATCACGCCCTCGAGGACGGCCTGCCCGCCGTAGTAGTGCGGGGCCATCTCAAGAGGGTCCGTAGCTGAACCCGCTCCTATAGGGGTCGAATCGCTCATCAACGGCACTTTCGGATCCGGCGCTGAGCCCCAGCCCCACATGAAACCCCACATCGTTGTCGGGGGGTTGCGGACGACCCGGGGTCCGGGGGGTCGCTGCGGCAGCGTACTGCTGACCCATTCGGCCCTCAGTCGAGTGCGTCCCAGTCCAGCTCATCGACCTTGCGTCCGAGCTCGGCCACGTCCGATGGCCACAGGTGTCCGTAGACCTTCGAGACCATGTCGAGGTTGGACCAGCCACCGGCCTTCATGACCAGGAACTGGGAGGCACCCGCCTTGATCCAGAGCGAGGCGGCAGTGTGGCGGAGGACATGTGTGGTGACGTCACCATGACCGACGGCGCGGGCAGCGGCAGAGAGCCGGTTTCGCCACGTCTCGTAGGCCATGGGCTCGCCGTTCGGCCCCGTGAGCAGATGCTCGCACCGTGAATACTCCTTGAGGCGATCGAGCACCGGCCGCAGTCGCCGGATAACCGGAACGTCCCGCGGGACGCGCGAGGCGGCCTTGCCGTAGTTCCGCGGGGTATCTGAGTCGCGCGGCCAGACCTCGACCAGCTTCAGGTGGTCCTCGTGATCGTCCTCGACCCGGAGCCCTGCGGCCTCGGACCACGAGCAACCGGTGAGTGCCAGCAACCAGAGCCGGTCCGAGGGCCGCCATAGATCCTGGTCGACGACGCCGAGCCAGCGTGGCCGCTGCGCGAGTGCGTTGCCTTGAACGGGCACAGGCGTGACGGGGACATCCAGTTCCTCTGCGATTCGCTCGAGAGCACGCATCGAGGGGATGACGGCGCGTCGTCCGGCACCAGCAGGCGCCCAGGTCGATGACAGCCCAGCGGCGATGTTGCGTTCGTGCCAGCCGAAGGACGCGCCGTCCCCGAACCATCCCTTCAGTACGCCAACCATGCGCTCCTTGGTGCCGTCGCTTACGGGTTCACCAGTGCGTAGGTGGGTTCGTCCGTCGACAAGCCGGTAGAGGTCCGCCGTCGTCACTTGACTGAACGGTGTCTCGGCCCCCAGTTCGGACACGACGTACTCCACAGTCCTGGCAGCTTCCTCCCAGGACGATCGCTCGACACGCTTCCCCCCGCTGCCCGCGCGGCGGCGAGGTTGCGTGGCGTAGTGACGGAGCCATTCCTCGCCCGCATGTCCCAGGCTCGTCCGGTCCGGGGCAGTAGCTGCCGGCCCTTCATGCAGCTCAGCCATCCTCCGACGGAGCTCCTCCGCTGCTTCGTATCCGACTGCGCGCTTCTCACGGTAGACCCAGTCCGTCCCATCATTGGATCGCTCGCGCCACCTCACCCGGTAGACCTGCTGCCGGTTGCGAGTGACGCCCGTCAGCTTCGTAGAGGTTGCCATCGCGTGAGCCATTCGAACGGCCGTCTCAGACCCAGGATCGAGTCTCACAGCGTGTCCCCCAGTCGGGATATCGCTCGCGAACAGCCTGTGGATAACGGGAGGGATGGATGCGACGTGCCGCCTCCACGACCACAGCACTGTCACGCAGCGCACTACGGGTGGGGACTACCTCATCGCTGAAGTGGCTGGCCGGGGCGCGTCATCAGATCCGGCCCAGCTCCACAGTCGGGAGCCCGGAGGGCCGAACGTGACTTCGACACCGCATATCCCCCAAGAGGTAGATGAGGAGCCTGACGTTGCGACGCCACTCCTGTCGGCCGCCGAGGTCGCGGACCTGTTCGGCGTCCACCCGTCGACGATCCGCCGGCTAGCACGCCAGAACCGCGTCCCTGCCTACTGGGTTGGCTCGACCCCGCGGTTCGACACTCGAGAGGTGGCGCGGGCCTTCCGGGAGGGGGCCTCGCGCCCCGCAGTAGCCGCTTCGACAACGCAGCCCCCGAAGCACCGAACTCACACGCCGGCCGGCCGAGAGCAGCTCCGCGCTGAGTTGTTCGGGTGACCCGTAGGCACCTCCAAGGCCACTTCGTTGCGAAGCAAGGCCTCGCCTCGTCGAGAGGCCCCCGGGAACAGCCGGGAACTCCCCGCGGAAACCCGCCTATCGACCCGCGAACGGGCATCGAACGCAGAACCGCCCAGCAGGCACCAGGGGGTGTGGGGAGGCCGCCTCGGAGGGCGATTCGCAGACGATTGTGTACTTTTTGCGTACTTGTTGTCCCTGCAACATAGTTATCTGTCCTGTCGTCTCCCGTAAGGGTGCCATGACACCTGCGCAACCGGTTTGCCTCCGAATTGCGCCTATTGATGAGCCCAGCGCGCGGGAGCTGTCCCCCGCATCTTCCATGCCTCACCACCATCCGTGGGCGGGCTCCCGGGTGTCCGTGACCCTGGTGGCGTCTTCCACGGCCTCAGCCGGTGGAGCTGCCCGGAGGGGGACGACATCACCGTGA
>CAZPSO010000328.1:0-2477 GCA_964588895.1 uncultured Tessaracoccus sp. | reverse complement strand
GCCCACGCGTAGTTGGGGACGTCGCCGCCGATCCCCAGCCTCTCCTGCATCCAGTGCCCACCCCACACCCCGGGGTCGAAATATGGGACCACACGGAAGGGGCGACATACGGCTCCGTCGAGTGCCGAACGGAAGGCGTCGCCCGTGATGAGTTTCGCGTCCTCGACGGAGGTGGTGGTGTCGAGGAAGAAGTCCAGGGAGTCGTAGAGCGTCTTCTTGTGGCGGTCGGCGATCCGCCATTCCACGAAGTATCCGCGTTTGTACTTGCGCAGGATGTCCTCGTCCGCGTTGCGGCAGCGCCAGTTCGGCATTCCGGATCGCATTCGCTGCTGAATCGCCCAACGTGGCAGGTCGGCCAGGACGACGATATCCGCATCCTCGGCGGCGAGGCTGGCGCCCCAGCCGACAAGGACGGCGGCGCCGGTGCGCTCAGCCACCAGCACCCGCAGCTCTGCCAACCGGGTGGCGTCGTAGAAGTCCGCCAAGTCGTACTGCGTCACATAGCCGAACACCCTGTCGTCGCCCACGTCGTCGGCGATGAGGGCGTCGATCTCCCCGATGGGGAGGGCGGCAGCGTCGGGGACGCTGTGCACCTCGGTGAACCGTGAACTGAGCGCTTCCCGCACCGCAGCCTCGTCGACGCCCGGGTAGCAGTCCACCACGACGATGGGCCGGTCCAACCCGTCAGCCGCGGCGGCCAGCTCTCCCCAGACGTCGCCGCCCACTGCAACCCGGGTGCCCTTCGGCTGGGCCAGGCGGGGATCGACGTCGTAGTTCGGCTCTGAATGGCGCATGGTGGCTCCTCGTCACGGCCCGATAGCGTTGGTAACGATACCAAGCGCGACGTCACAAAGCGCCGATTCCCCGTCGGTGGGAGCCGCTGAGGACCGCCGCCGAGGGCAGGGTGGTGGTGACCGGCGGACTCTGGTCCCTGCCATCAATCCGACGGATCGTCAGCTCGGCCGCGAGCCTGCCCAGCGCGTGCGCGTCGTGCTCGATCAGACGGAGCGGGTAGGGCACCAGGTCCGAGAGTTCGAAGGTGTCGAAACCGACCAACGGCGGCGGGTCCTCGATGCCTCGATGCACGTCCAGGAGGACACGCAGTACGGCGATCGTGTACCGGTTGTTCGTGGTGAAGAAGGCCAGGGGTGGGTCCGGCAGCTCGAGCAGCGCCCGTGTCGCAGAACCCACGACGGTGCGGTCGGGAGGCAGGCGCAGCACGAGCTCCGGCCGGACTTCCTGCCCGGCCCGGGCGTGGGCCAGCGCGTATCCCTCGTACCTGCGGGCGGCCGTGGCGATGGTGTCGGGACCACCGACGAACGCCACGGGGTGGCGCCCCTCAGTCAACAGGTCCGCGACGGCGCGACTGGCTCCGCCGACGTCGTCCACGAGGATGGTGTCCGCCCCACCTTGCTGGATCGAGCGTGAGGCGAGCACCAGCGGCACGCCGCTTGCCGCGACAGCTGCCAAGTGGGGTGCGTTGGCGCTGGCGGGGACGACGATGAGCCCGTCGATGTGTCGAGCGACGAGATCGTGGACCAACTGGGCCTCCAGTGCCGGGTCGTTGTGGGAGATGCCCGTGATGATGAGGCGCCCGGCGCTCTGGGCAGCCGACTCGATTCCCAGCAGCACCTGTGCGTAGTAGGGGTTGTCGATGTTGGTGATGATCACGCCCAGCAGGCCCGAACGCTGGCCCGGGCGCAGCAGCCGTGCCGCCTCGTTGCGGTTGTAGCCCAGACGCTTCACGGCTGCCCTGACGCGCTTGGCGCGCTCGGGGGACACGGTGTGCGAGCCGGCCACCACCCGCGAGGCGGTCATGGGGGAGACGCCGGCGAGGGTGGCGACGTCCTTGAGCGTGGGCTTCCTCGGCGTGTTGCTGGCGGCCCGATTCATGGGCTCATGATAGCCCTCCAAGCAGTTGACGTGGATCTCTGGTCGAGAGCCACATGCCGTGGTAACGTCACCATCACACGGGCCCCCGCGTCCGTCAAGATCACAGCGAGGATGCTATGGCTGAGAACACGAATCGATCCGTCCGGACAGCAGCGGCATTGGCCGGGGCAGCGCTGGCGCTGGGGGGCGCCTCGGTCGCGAGTCCGGTGGTGGTTGCTGCGGCCCCACCCGGAAACAGCACCAACCAGTGCTCCGTCGTGTCCGAATCACTCCAGGTGACCGCAGCCCAGCCGGATGCCCGCACGCAACAGTTCGCCGAGTACGGCGACACGTCCGCAGATTGGGTGGGGGCTGACTCCACCTACTCCGTGGTCCTGAAGGACGGGACCATCGCGTGGCTCTTCTCCGACACCATCCTCGGAACCGTCGTCGACGGCGCCGTGGACATGGACACGATGGGGTTCATCAACAACTCTTTCATCCTCGAGCGCGACGGCGTGCTGACCGAGACCATCACGGGTGGAACCGCAGAGGCACCCGAGGCGATCTTCGGGCCGCCGGCTGAGAACTCTTGGCACTGGCTG
>CAZPSO010000327.1:0-2511 GCA_964588895.1 uncultured Tessaracoccus sp. | reverse complement strand
AGATCGAGCTGCATCTGACGGGCAATATGGAGCGCTTCATGTGGTCGATCGACGGGGTGCCGTTCGAGGACGCCGAGCCGATCCACTTCAACTACGGGGAGCGGCTCCGCCTGACCATGGTGAACGACACCATGATGAACCACCCGATGCACCTGCACGGGATGTGGATGGAGCTGGAGAACGGGCAGGGCGAGCTGATCCCACGGGTGCACACAGTCAATGTGATGCCGGCCGAGCAGCTCTCCCTACTGATCACGGTGGACGCGCCGGGGATGTGGGCCTTCCACTGCCACGTGCTGTATCACATGGAGGTGGGGATGTTCCGCGTGGTCGAAGTATCAGAGCCGGGGAGCCCCGGTAGCTTCCCGCTGCCGCGGCCGCAGAGCATGGAGGAGCATCACCATGAGGATTGATTCGGTGCGCCGCTGGGCCCCGCACGCGCTCCGCGTCGGCCTCGCGATAATGGCGTTCGTCATGGTGCCCGCCCGTCCCACGGACGCGCAGGGGATCGGGCTGGCGCAGCTCAAGGAGATGATGGCCTGGGGCACGGAGAGCCTGATCCTAATCGATCAGCTAGAGTACGCGCCGGGCGGTGAGGGCCGTCCGGTGAGCCTGGACCTGACCGGCTGGTACGGGGGTGCCTACAACCGGCTCTGGTTTCGCGCCGATGGGGAGCTGCTCACCGCCACGAGTGGCGGCGCGGGTCACATGGAGCTCTTCTACGGCCGGCTGGTCACGCCCTACTGGGATGCGCTGGCGGGAGTGCGTGTGGACCGGAAATGGGGCGAAGCGAGCGACACTCGGGGGCATCTCGCGGTCGGGGTGACTGGACTGGCACCGATGCGATTCGAGTTCTCCCCGACCTTGTATCTGAGCCAGGACGGCGATCTCTCCGCTCAGATCGAAGCCGAGTACCAGCTTCTCATCACCCAACGGCTGGTCGCGTCTCCAGAGATCGAGCTTCGCGCTGCCCTGCAGGAGGTGCCCGAGTGGGGGATCGGGTCGGGGCTCAATGAGGTCGGCGTGGGGCTGCGCCTGCGCTACGAGTTCAGCCGCAAATTCGCGCCCTATGTGGGATACGCCTGGACGCGTCGCCTGAGCGGGACCGCAGACTACGCACGGGATGCGGGAGAGAGGGTGAGCGAAGGCGTATTCGTCGCCGGTCTACGCCTGTGGCGTTGAGCAGGTGCCCTTTACCTCATCGCCCGCTGATGCGGTCCTACGGGGCGCACCGTGCTCACCGGCACTCCCCCTCGCCACATGATCCATTCCTACCTCGGATATCTGCATCGGGCCGGTGCCACGTCCTTCGGCGCCTTTGTTCAGGCGAGGGATCACGACCATGCATGAGGTGGGGATGATGAACGTCGGGCAGGTAGTCACACGTGCGGCATGCAGGAAGCAAGCCCCACCATCACGGGGTCCTTTCGTGCGATGGGTGTTCGGCGCTTGGATCCTGCTCGCGCTGCTCGCGGGGACAGCGGCGCCTGCGAGCGCCCATGTGACCCTCCTGCGGGCGGCGCCCGAGAGCGGTGCGCAGCTCGACGCCGCACCTGAAGAGGTGCGGCTGACCTTCAGCGAAGCCGTGGTGCTGGCGTTCACCCGAGTCACACTCACCGGCCCCTCGGGTGGAATCGACCTCGCCACTGTCGCGTTCGCCCCGGGTGGCCGCACCGTTGTCGTTGCACCGATTCGAGCGCCCCTGGAGGCCGGCACCTACACAGTGGCCTGGCAGGTCGCCGGCGCCGATAGCCACCCCATCCGCGGTGAGTTTGCCTTCCACATTGCCGAGGGTGCAGCGGGCTTAGAGGCGCCGGTCGTACTGCCACCCGCGCCCGGCGCGGCTCCGCCACCCGCCGACCACCACGTGGCGAAGACTGTGTCCGCCGGGTCCATCTTCAGTGCGGAGTCGCCGCTTTACATCGGGATTCGCTGGCTCAGCTTCCTCGGTCTGCTGGGCATGATCGGAGCGGTGGCCTTTTGGCTCGTGCTGGTCCTCGTGCGCCGTCAGGAACCCAAACTCGCTGCATCGCTGGTGCCACCGGCCGGCGCCCGAGCGGCCCGGCTCGGTCTCTGGATGGCGGTGATCGCCGGCGTGGCGACGTTGCTCCGTCTATACGCGCAGTCCTACGCCCTGCACGGGGCGGAGAGTGCTCTCGCCCTGAGCATGCTGGGCGCGCTTCTGACGCAAACACTCTGGGGCTGGGGGTGGTGGCTGGCCGCGGCGGGGGTCTTCGTTGCGTTCATCGGATTCGGGCTGGTCTCGCGTGCCGGGCCGCGCATCGAGGTCACCCGGTCCACGCCCCGCACGCAAGGCGTCCCGGCGACCGTCGCGGCAGGGAAGGGGACGGGCGAGCGCCGAACGAACGGCGGGTTAATGAATCCCACCGCAGAGGCCTCCGAGGCACCAGCGCCGACAGCACGGGTCAACGTCGGCTCGCGGGTGTCGGGGATTGGTTGGACTCTGGCCGGGGGGGGCGTGGTGGCAGCAGCGTTCTCCCCAGGCATGTC
>CAZPSO010000326.1:0-2538 GCA_964588895.1 uncultured Tessaracoccus sp. | reverse complement strand
ACCAGTGGCCCGAGGAGATCTGGCCCACCGACGTGCGCCTGATGCAGGAGGCGGGTGTGACGTGCGTCAGCCTCTGCATCTTTTCCTGGTCCCGACTGCAGCCCGCCGAGGACACCTTTGACTTCGACTGGCTCGACCGCATCATCGACCTCCTCCATGGGGCCGGGATCGGCGTCAACCTCGCCACGGCCACCGCGTCGATCCCCCCGTGGATGAGCGCGAAGTACCCCGAAGTCCTCGCTGTCGACGAGAACGGTGCCACCTACTGGCCGGGCAGCCGGCAACAGCATTCCCCTTCCTCCCCCGTGTACCGCCGCTTCGCCGCACAACTGGTGACCAAGCTCGCCGAGCGCTACGCATCCCACCCGGCCGTGGTGATGTGGCACGTGAACAACGAGTTCGGTTGCCACTTGTCGTTGGAGTACTCCGACGCCGCGCGCGACGCGTGGCGCGGCTGGCTGGAGAACCGCTACGGAACCGTCGAGGCGCTCAACGCCGGATGGGGAACCAGTTTCTGGTCGCAGCGCTACGGCAGCTTCGAGGAGGTCTTCCCACCCCGGAAGGCGCCCTACAGCATCAACCCCACGATGATGCTCGACTATCACCGCTTCACCTCCGACATGCTGCTGGAGTGCTACCTGGCCGAGAAGGAGATCATCCAGCGCTCGGGCGCCACCCAACCCATCACCACCAACTTCATGGGCCCCTTCAAACCCGCCAACTACAACCAGTGGGCCGCCCACATGGACTTCATCGCCGATGACCACTACCCGGACCCGGCCAACCCGTACCGCGTCGCCGACGCCGCCCTCCACCGTGATCTGATGCGCAGCCTCAAGCCGGGTGAGCCATGGATCCTGATGGAACAGGCCACCAACCAGGTCAACTGGCGGCCGTCCAACCCGTCGAAGCTGCCCGGCCAGCTGGCGGCCGAGTCCATCCAGTGCATCGCCCGCGGCGCCGACGGGATCATGTTCTTCCAGTGGCGGCAGTCGAAGGCCGGCTCCGAGAAGTTCCATTCCTCGGTGCTCCCCCATGCCGGCCTGGAGACCCAGACCTGGCGGGAGGCCGTCGAGCTGGGCCGGATACTGGCTGCCCTGCCCGCCCTCCCACCCCCCGGGCGCGACGCGCAGGTGGCCCTGGTGCTGGACTGGGACAACTGGTGGGCCGTGGAGCACACCGACCACCCCACCACGTTCGACCACCTCGAGTTGCTGCGCGGCTGGTACCGCGAGCTGCACCGTCGGGGCGTGATGGTGGACGTCGTGCCGCCCGAACGCGTCGACGGCGAGTACCGCCTGGTCATCGCCCCCCAGCTCTACCTCCTGCGCGACAGCGGGGCCGAGGCACTGAAGCGGTTCGTGGCCGGCGGCGGCACCCTGCTGACGGGTGCTTTCACCGACATCGTGGACGAGTTCGACCACTTCCGGGATGGCGGCTTCTATACGCAACTGGGCGAGATGCTTGGCATCCGGTTCGAGGACTTCACCGCCCTGTCGATGCCGGGAGGCCCCGGAACCACCTCTGTCGACGTGGAAGGTGCGGCTGCAGGCAGCGGCACCCTGTTCGCGGAGACCGTCCACACCACCACCGCCACCGCCCTTGCCACCTACACGAGCGGCCCGCACACGGGCGGGCCGGCGTGGACCCACAACCGGTGGCACAAGGGCCATGCGTTCCACCTGGGAACCGTGCCGGATGACCGACTGCTGGCGGCCGTGCTCGACCACGTGATCCCCACCGCTGGCGTCGAGCCGGTTCTCAGCGGGGTCCCGGACGGTGTGGAAGTGGCCCGTCGCGGTAGGATCGTGACGGTGATCAACCACACGGGGCAACCGCTTTCCGTCCCTGTGGAGGGGAAGGACCTGTTGACCGGGGAGGCAGTGGCCGGGGTCCGGCTCGCGCCGCAGGGATTCAGATTGATCGAGACGAACTGAAACAACGACGACACGAACAGCGAAAGAAGGAGACACAATGACGCAGACCACTCAGGACCAGGGAGCCACCCGCAGCATCGGCATCATCATGAACGGCGTTTCGGGCCGCATGGGATACCGCCAGCACCTCGTGCGCTCCATCCTGTCCATTCGCGACGAGGGCGGCATCACCCTGCCGAGCGGGGAGCGCGTCACCGTGAAACCCCTGCTCGTGGGTCGCACCGAGGCCAAACTGAAGGAGCTCGCCGACAGGCACGGCATCGAGGACTACACCACCGACCTGGACGCCGCCCTGGCCGACCCGCAGTGGGAGATCTATTCGGATTTCCTGGTCACCAAGGCCCGTGCCCAGGCATTGCGCAAGGCAATCGCCGCCGGCAAGACCATCTACACCGAGAAGCCGACCGCCGAAACCCTTGAGGAGGCCCTCGAACTGGCGCGGCTGGCCCAGGACGCGGGCGTCAAGACCGGAGTGGTGCACGACAAGCTGTACCTGCCCGGCCTGCAGAAGCTTCGCAAGCTGATCGATGAAGGCTTCTTCGGTCGCATCCTCAGCGTTCGCGGCGAATTCGGCTACTGGGTCTTCGAGGGCGACTGGCGC
>CAZPSO010000325.1:0-2541 GCA_964588895.1 uncultured Tessaracoccus sp. | reverse complement strand
ACGCATTGTTGATAGATGAGCGACCCGAAGAGGTCACTGATTTCAAGCGCAGCGTACCGGCTGAGGTGCACGCTTCGTCATCGGATGAAAGCTATGCCCACCACGTTCGTCTTGCCGATGAGCTTCTTAGTACGGCTCGCCGCCAAGCTGGCGAGGGGCATAACGTCATGATCGTGATTGATTCTCTTACAAGGCTTGCGCGTGTTCATAATGCACAGCAAAAGAGCGGCGGCCGTACTATGTCGGGTGGGGTTGATGCCCGGGCAATGGAGATCCCGCGAAAGTTGTTTGGCGCTGCGCGGAAAATCGAGAACGGTGGCTCGCTGACCATTTTAGCAACGGTTTTGGTTGAGACCGGTAGCCGCATGGACCAGGTAATATTTGAGGAATTCAAGGGCACGGGGAATATGGAGCTTGTTTTATCAAGGGATGTTGCCAATCAGAGAATCTTTCCTGCGCTGGACATCGCAAAAAGTAGTACGCGCCGCGAGGAGCTGCTGTTAGATCCGAAGGACCTGGAAACAACAAGAGCGTTGCGCCGGGCGCTTGCTGGGCTCAAACCGATCGAGGGTGCAAAAAAGCTGGCTGATCTGCTGCAGAAGTACCCGACAAACGCCGAGCTTCTCAATGCTATGCGCAGAACGCCAAATGATTGAGTCCGAGAGAGCAGCAACTCTGAGATTATTGATCGCCTAAAGGCGACTCCATCCAAATTGTCAAAAACAAAACGACTCAACTATCCGCCATCCTGCAGCAAGATGTAAAACGCTTCACAAATTCCGCAGAAATTTTGGAAAAAGAAGCGGCGGGTCGAGGGGTTGGATTTAGATCTAGGGGCAGGCCGTCACATGCTGGTAAATAAATCTGTCCCCATTGTTGTCCAACCATCGTCAGGCCCACCACGCCCAAAATAGTAAAGTTTACCGTGATGCTTACAACCAATTGCCCAAGTAAGTAAAATTTGCGATCTAATCTTAATGAAGATCAGGACATGAAACGAAGTTTTTACTTGGTAGTCGCTTTGGTCACCCCATTAACGTGCAACGCGCAGACTCTGGGCGCAGGCCAAACTTTGACCGACCGTTGTGAAAATGGGGGATCAGTCACAAAAGGAAGCTCAAAATTTAATTTTGAAGACTTCTGTGCGGGATTAGCCCTGGGTGGCAGCGGCCCAGCTGTAGGGCAAACCACCCTCAATACCCTAAGCCCAATAGATAATAATGGACCCGGTGCCATAGCTGCAGCATCCCAAAATTCCTCCCTTGATGCAGCGGAGGAGCGCCGCAAAGCGGCGGGAGGAGCGAGTCACACAGAGATAGGCGATGGAGAAAGCTTTCAACTAACGCAGCTGCTTGGAAAAATCGGTATTTTTGCAAATTTTTACCGAGTGTCCGGTGAAAGAAAAAACGAGCTGATTGCGACAGAGCAGGTAGTGTCAACAGCCCAAGCTCAAAGCATCCTTACCATTTCTAACACTAAGGTTAACCTCACTACCAAAGCCGTGGGATTCTCATATGACACCACAAGTATCAATGCCGGAATTGACTATCGGCTGAACAAAAATGTTCTAGTAGGGGTGGTGTTGGCCCATAACAAAAGGGATACAAACCAGACGGATGACACAAGCTTCAGCAAATTTAAGGATACTCAATTATCTTTGCTGATTTCTTATGCTGCAGATAATGGCTTTTATGTGGACGGTATAGTGGGTTATGGGGATGGACGTCAACATTACGGCCGTGAATTTTCATTCACCCTGAGCAAAAGTCGAGACTGCCGTCAGATAGTATTCTGTGCAAGCGAATCTCAATCTGTAACAAGGAGTCCTATGGTTTTATCCAGTACAGATAGCCAAAATAGGATTTCGGCTGCATCCACTGGGTTTGAGTTTTCAATTGGAAAATCTTTATTCACACCATTTATTCGCGTTGAAAGTAGCTCACAAAAGCTAGATGAATACCGAGAGCTTGCCCAAATAAGCAGTGATGAACAATATCAGGCTATCGAGGAATCTTTAACAGGCGCTTTTTTACTGCACGTTTATCAACAAAAGATTGAGTCCATAATGGCAACCGTAGGGCTGGACTATAATCACACGTTCACCACTGACTTTGGAGTAATTAGCCCCAAGATATCCGTCGCTTCCGTTTATCAACTTAAAGATCCCGATCCTATCCGTGCCAGTTACCTCTTTGATGAAACCCTTTCATTTTTGACGGAGACACCGTCAATGGATGACCGTTATTTGAATTTAGGATTCGGCACTACATTTACTATGCCGGGCGGGTTAATGTTTTATGCGCTTGCAGAGAAAATGCTCGAACATAAGCAGCTTGATCAATGGGGATGGGCTTTAGGTGTTCGAAAAGAATTGTAAGAAGAACGGTCGGTGTTGTTGCCATCTTGTCAAACCCTCACCCCACATTAGCCACACGCCTCATGACCCAAATCGTTTTGGTCGTCTTGTCGTAGGAACCTGCCGCCTGTTATGTCTGCAGCAAATACTCCACAAACACCGCCTGCACCAAATGTACTGGATCT
>CAZPSO010000324.1:0-2546 GCA_964588895.1 uncultured Tessaracoccus sp. | reverse complement strand
ACGGACAGGCGCTCGGCGATGTTGTCGGCCGTGAAGCGCTCGCCATGCGGGTTGATGGCCTCCGCGCCCCTGGCCAGCACGCGTGAGGCGAGCGGGATGTCTTGCGTGACGACCAGGTCGCCGGGCCCGGCGCGGTCGGCGATGGCATCGTCCGCCGCATCGAAGCCGCCCTGCACCTGGAGCGCCCGGATTAAGCGTGAGCCGGGCGTTTGCAGCCACTGGTTAGCCACGAGCGTGACCTGTACCCGCGCGCGCTCGGCGGCGCGGAACAGGATGTCCTTGATGGGGCCGGGGAGGGCGTCGGCATCCACCCAGATTTGCACCGGCGGCGTGGTGTCGGTCATGCCGTTATCGTGCATCCGGTCTGGCGAGGCCGTCCAGCCGGCGATGCTCAGGTCGCCTGCGGCAGGACTCCGGGTGTTCGCACAGCGGCGGACTTGGAAGGCCTGCCGGTGCCACGTCAGCTGCTCAAGGCTCCACGTGTTGCCCCGTTGAATCCGTTACCTCGGCGTCGAGCGGGCTCCCATGCGTGCCGGCATGCTGCTGCGCGCGCGTCAGGCCTGCAAGCCAATCGGATCCGGGGTCGGTGGCGATGTGAACCGCGTAGAGGTCGTCTTCGGACATGCCCTCAAGTACCCCTGTCACCGGCTCGGTGGCACCACCGGACCAAGCTGGGTCGGCGTTGTGCAGTTCCGCCATCTGTGCTGACCCGACGGTGATCGTGTATGTCTCCCCGGCGCTGATCGGCCCTTCGGGCGAGCCGTGGAGCAACATGTTGAGCTTTCGTGCCTCGGCCTCGTCACGGGGCGTGGCCTGGAAGGTGTACTCGGTGGCAGCGGGCACGATCTCGCCTTCGGCGTCATGCACGTGGGCAATCCGCATGACCGCGGTGCCGTCCCGGAAGATCACTTGCTCCGAAGCTGTGGGGAGGCCGTTGGAGTAGTGGGCCGTGTGGGTTATGGAGGCGCCACCCCAGGTCAGGTGCGTGACCTGCACCTGCGCGACGCCGGTCATGTCATCGGGCAGCCGCCCGGTCAGCATGAAGTCGCGCTGCGCCTTTTGCCCTTCCTCCGTATCCGCGAACGTGATCCTCTGGGTCACGATGTCACCGGGCACCATGCCGCGGTTCTCCGATGGCGTTGTCATGGTGACGGTGTTGCCATCGGTTTCTGCAACGGCGCGCGTTGAGGTGAAGACGCCGGCCGAAGTCTCATCGACGCTGTGGTGGTTTCCAATGCCTGGCAGGAGGAAGCCCAGGCCCGCATCCCAGAGGATGGCTTGGAGGGGGTTGGTGGGCGTAGAGCCGCGGATGACGGCGGGCATCCCGACCTGGTCCTCGATCGGAACCCGGTATCCAATGGCCTCGGGAAGGTCGGGCGTGTCGCTGTTTTCCTGGGACTTGGTAACCCAGTCGCCTTCGTTCTGGTACACCCGGACATTG
Organism: uncultured Tessaracoccus sp.; assembly: GCA_964588895.1. Classification (GTDB taxonomy): domain Bacteria; phylum Actinomycetota; class Actinomycetes; order Propionibacteriales; family Propionibacteriaceae; genus Arachnia. The sequence goes on along the minus strand of CAZPSO010000324.1, from coordinate 1,105 downwards.
CCCGCGTTGGCGTCGACCACGACAGCGTTGCTGGACATGTCGGCTCCGTGCGAGGCATTGCGCCGGGTCGTGGCTTCCTCGACGATCGCGTCGTTGGTTCCAGCGGGGTTGAACACTATCGCGGGCACCCCCGTGGCCAGGGAGGCCGAGGTGGCGAGTCCGCCGCCAAGGGAATGGCCGGTAACGATGACCTGCCCGGGGTGCGCGTCCTCGACGTTCTGGACGAGATCCATGGCGAACGAGTCCTGGGCGCTGACGCTTCCGCGCACGGAGCGCTGGACGTTGGTGCTTATGTCGCCGCCGTCGCCCATCTCGGTGCCGCGGAAGGCCACGATGCGGTCGCCATGCTCGTTCACGTAGAAGGCGGCCGCCACGCCATCCGGGCCGTGGATGATGCCGTTGGCATCGATCCAACCGTCTTCCGGGATCTGGTCCAAGGGAACTTCCGAAGGTCCCAGGCGCCGGTAGCCGAACAGTTCATCCGGCCCGGCGCTCTGGTCGAGGTACACGTCCGCGGAGATGAACACGAGCACGGAGTCGATTGGCCGGGGATCCGGCCCGCCGACCAGGTCGGCCATGGTCGGACCCTGCGCCTGCGCATTGGCAAACATCGGAGTGAAGCCGCCCGGCAGGATGGTTGGACCGAGGTCATGCGTGCCGCCTGTCCAGGCATCCTGCGCCGGTGGTGCCGCATGAAGCGCAGCCGGAGGCGACTGCAATCGCTGCGCCGCAAGCTGGGCGAGGGCCAAGGAAATGGACGAAGCCGAAGTGATCATCATATTTTTGCCAAGGGTGCCGTCCCTTGCTGTTTAGCCTTTCCCGGGCGTTCGCATAACTAGGGCCTGACCTAGGTTCGGTTACAGCCCCGATGCGATGCGGGCCAGGTGTGGGAAGTAGCGGCCAGGTCCTGTTCCAGCATCGCGTTGACGCGTTCCTCGCCATGGCGCGTCCGGCGTCCGTGAAGTGGCGCCGGGGGCTGCGAGGTGGCGGGCGGGGAAGTCCTGGAGGCGGTCGCGGCCGGGTGTACGACGACGTCGGCCAGCCCGTTATGGCGATCAGCGCCGGAACCAGCTGTGCAGGCGGGCGAGGAGCCGCTCGACGTCGG
>CAZPSO010000323.1:0-2552 GCA_964588895.1 uncultured Tessaracoccus sp. | reverse complement strand
TTTCTGAATGTGATACTGAATTTAATTACCATTGTTGTTTAAATTATTTTCTAACCCCTCCACCTATAATTGTTCTTCGAAATTGGTCGAAACTGTCGTATACATAATCTAAACCGTTTAATCCTAGAGCCACTCCGAAACCGTACAGTCCGCCTACTTCCATTCCTATTACATATGAAGTAATAAAAAATCCTGCACGATACCCTACGCGATAACCGGATAGATCTCCTTTGCTATATGCATTTAGATCATACCCGAGTACTACCCCTCCAAGAAGTGTCCCCATACCTGAGGAAAAACGTCCTGCCACACCAAACACTGTCCTTGGCATAGTCGCGGAAGTCATTTGTTGATTTTGGAAAAGTGCCAGGTTACGACCTATCAGTTGATAATTGAAATTTACACCTCTCCTGAAATCCCTGATTAAATAGAGTCTTGGATTTCTAGATCTATTCTTTCAAATAAACTACCTATATCAAACGTAACGCCGTACACACAGGCTTTATGCCTAACGAACTATTCGGTGTTGAGATGCAACCGCACGGGGACAGATCGTGTCAGACGGTGTCAGGCACCATCAGTTCATCGGTCTTAATCCATGCGTTTATTATTATATTATAAACGTACGACAGTTCAGGTTACACCCTCGTTGACCCTACAAAATCACTTGAAGATAAAACCAATACTTCTGTTTTCAACTTTTCTATAAAAGACAATTTTATTTTTAACAATGTATAAAGTATCAGATGTAATGTTCGGAACAATCCCATACTTTTCATAGTCGGTGGCGTAACTTGCTCCAATAGTAAATCTTTTCTGTCTGCTTTTCTCGTTCAGAAATTCACACTTATTACTGTTTTGTGGCGGAATTTCAATGTATCTGCCATCGTGAGAATTAAGGTTCTTGTTAGTTAAAAAAATAGTGTCTCCATTTTGGGTGTAATTACATTCTATATTGATAACTCTGTATTTCTCCTCTATATCAGAACAATGAAAAGTATTTCTTAGGATGCAAGAGGAATCATCAACAAATATTAACTCCAATGTCCTTTGTTTGCTTTTATAAGCGTATTTATTTCCCGACAATTTAGATATTATGCCGCAGGAAGATATGATGAGAAAAAGCATCATCACAAGAATGTTTTTTACTGTTTTCATAGCTTTCTAATTTGAGTTCCAAATGTTTAAAGGAATACCTAGCGGTGGATAAATAAGTATTTGACTTAATCCAGGATTATCAACAAGGGAATTTACAAAGTTTGGAGTGATTTGATTGATATTAGTAATATTTTGAATAAAACCTTGAATTCCTTGAGTTAGCATTTGCATCATATTATTGCCATTACTAAAATCTGTGAATGGTATATATTGAAGTTTCCCACTCCAAGAATATTGAGCTCTGTATGCACTAACTTCATCGGCAACGCCATATCCAGCACCTGTTGTCACGTCAAGTTCCCCTCTGGCATTTTGCCCACCGTGGCGGGTTTCGTGGATTTGATTACCCATATACTTTTCGGTAAACATTGTAACGACATTATCACTTTGAGTGTTTTGTCCTGTAATAGTTGTACTTGGTCCATCCACGCCCAATGATTTTGCTCTTTTACTATTTAATTTTGCATATTTATATTCCGTGGATTGGTCATTTCGCATATCTCTGACATCTTGTGCAGATTGTCTTAGTTCGCCAGATCTATCCCGTAAATCTCCAATAGATTTCCCTTTAGCCTCCAATCTATCAGCCTTTCTTTCCAATCTATCTGCGCGATTATCTGCGCGTCTTTCAATTCTTGCTGCCTGTCTTTCGGATTTACTACCCTCTTCAAAGTATCGTCCGTCAATCTCTCTATTATTAATTGGGTTATTTGCAGTAAAAGCGTATGGAGAAATCCCTAAATACATATCAGCCAGCGGATCCACCATGTTCCATCTTGCGATCACTGGATCGTACGGTCTCGCACCGTAGTCGTAGTGGCCTGTTTCTTGCTGCCACTCCTTGCCGTTGTACGTGTAGTTCACTTTTGGGGAGCTCACCTTGCGGTTGATCTCAAGACCAAAGGGGTAGTAGTCCGTCTGCTGGATCACTGTTCCAGTCTGGTCGTGTACCACACGGGTGTTGACCAGGTAGTCCTTCAGAAAATACTCGTACACATAGGCGGTGCCGTTTCGTCTGGCTATTCCTCCCTGCGTGTGCAGAAAGTCGATCTGTGCTCCTGCTCCGCTGCCCACGTATTCGATACCGTTGATGTATTCGCGGGTCTCGTACGGGGAGGTCTTGCTCAGCTTGCGGCCGGCCGCGTCGTAAAGATAGGCAACTTTTTGGATATCTGCGTTATCTGTTATACCTTGCCCAAGGGCATTGTCATCTGCTCCGTTACGCTCACTTGCCGACCGGCATGGTCGTACTGCATCTGCTGCCCGTAGGTCAGCTGCATCGTCCCTCCACGCTTATGCTGCCGGTTTACTTCCTAGCAGCCTGCCAACAAAATTGTACGCATAATCCAGGGCCATGTGCGAATAATATTGTTAAGCATTTGTTTGTTTTTGTG
>CAZPSO010000322.1:0-2552 GCA_964588895.1 uncultured Tessaracoccus sp. | reverse complement strand
CCGCGAGTACTCGGACCAGTTCATGCCGAACTGGAACTCCTGCACGATGCCGGTGACCACACCGAGGGCGAAGTTGATCAGGAACAACTTGCCGAAAAACTTGGTGAGTCTCAGATAATTGTCATTCCCCGTTTTATACCAAATTGTTTGCATTACTGCGACTAACATGGACATCGCGATAGTGATGGGCACAAACAAATAGTGGTAGACGGTGGTAATCCCGAACTGCCATCGTCCGAGGGCTACTTGATCCATGTGGCGGATGCTACTACCAAGAGTCGTAGGCCACAAACCCCTGGGGACATGCCGTCCCGATCTGCACGTCCCAAGCTACGACTGGTTGTAGGAGTCCCTATGATGTACGGCATGGCCTCACGTGGAGAACTCGAGCAGCGAGTCATGGAACTGATGTGGTCAGCCCATGAGCCGCAAAGCGTCGCCGATGTCCAGGCGGAACTGGGCAAGGAACGCACCCTCGCATACACCACAGTGATGACGGTGCTGGACCGCCTGGCGAAGAAGGGTCTGGTCACCCGGGAGCGGGTGGACCGCGCATGGCAGTACCAGGCCGCCGAGTCACAGAGCATGGTCCTCAGCAAGGAAATCGCGGAGAAATTCGACGGCGTTCCGCCCGGCGTGCGACTGGAGGCCCTGAAGCGCCTGAGCTCACGGCTCACTCCGGAAGAACGCGCCGCCCTCTCCGCAGGCAAAGAATAGGCCGCAGGTCGGTCGGACCCACGCTAGGGGGCACTTGCGCGAGCAAGGAGCGCTTCGGCTTCACCGGCGAGGTTTGTCAGAGTTTCGGCTTGCCGGATTTCTTCGACTTCTTCGCCTTGTCAGGCTTCTTGGACTTCTTGGACTTCGTGCCGTTCTTCGCGGCGCTGACCTTCCGCTCGGTCTTGTTGCCGGTTCCGGTCTTGGAGTCGCCTCCCGGTGACTCCACCGGGTCGGGGGTGACGGTGGCATCCTGACGGGCATCCAGGAGATCCTGCTTGTCAGCGATGGTGGCCTCGAGGGTGGCCATCAGTTCCTGGCGCTTCTCCTCGATCAGCGCCAGGGTCTTGGCCTCGTCGAAGCCCTCTTGCCTGGCGAGCACCTCCACTGCGTCGCGGCGCACGTCGATGGACTCGTCGATGGCCTCGGTGACCACGTCCCTGGTCTCCTCCAGGGACTCCTCCAACGCGGCCGTGGACATGGTGCGTGCGAGCAGGCGTCGTTGCGTTTGCGGCTTCCATCGGGGCTGGGGCCAGCCCATGTCCATCTCGATGAGCGTGCGGGTCAGGATCTCCGTCACCGCCAGCCGCGGGAACCAACGCCGGTCGGCCGGCAGCACGTACCACGGGGCATGGTCGGTACTGGTGCGCTCGAACACCGCCTGGTAAGCATCTTGGTACGCGTTCCACCGTGATCTGGTGTCCAGGTCGGACGTCGAGTACTTCCAGTAGCGGTCGGGACGGTCCAGGCGCCGCATCAGGCGGACGCCCTGGTGGTCGTGGGAGATCATCATGGCGAACTTCAATACGATGGTTCCGTTGGCCACGAGCTCGCGTTCGAACTCATTGATTTCGTCGTAGCGTGGCATCCACTCGTCCTTGGGCACCAGGTTCAGCACCCGCACCGCCAGCACGTCCTCGTAGTGGGAGCGGTCGAACAGGCCGATGCGGCCCGGCTGCGGCAAAGCATTGCGGATACGCCACAGGTAATGATGGGACAGTTCCTCCTCGGTGGGCTTGCCGAAGGACTTCATCTGAACGCCCTGGGGATCCACCAGACCCATCACGTGGCGGGCGATACCGCCCTTGCCGGAGGTGTCGAGCCCCTGGACCAGGACCAGGACTGAGCGCTTCCCGCCCGCCCGACCCTCGGCGTAGAGGCGCTCCTGCAGCTCGTTCATCAGCTCGCCGGTGCGCGTCATCTGCGCCCGGCCCTGCGACTTGTTGCCGTCCCAGCCCGGGGTGGAGCGGGGATCCAGCGACGCGAGGTCGAAGCCGTCGTGCGCCCTCAGGGCCTGGCGGGGGTCCATCGTCCACTTGTTGGTCTTAGCCATGGGGTTCCTTCCGTCAGCGGCCCATTCTTCCACCGGCACGAACCGCGCGGGGGCCGTCGCGCGCAAACGCCGGAACACCGCCCTGGACCCAATGCAAGTTGTGCGCCTCAGTCGACGCAGTTCTGGTGGGTGAACTCAGGTGTGGCGGGCCGGCTCCATGTCGGGGTCCTCGACCGGGGCGGTGAACTGCGACTGGTAGAGGTCGAAGTAGGCGCCGCGTGCGGCCAGCAGCTCGTGATGGTTGCCCTTTTCCACGATGGTGCCGTTCTGCATGACCAGGATCAGGTCTGCGTCGCGAATGGTGGACAGCCGGTGGGCGATGACGAACGAGGTGCGGCCCTGACGCAGCGCACCCATCGCCTGTTGGAGCAGCAACTCCGTGCGGGTGTCCACCGACGACGTGGCCTCGTCAAGGATCAACAACTGCGGATCCGCCAGGAAGGCGCGCGCGATGGTGATCAGCTGCTTCTCGCCGGCCGAGACATTGTTGCCCTCCTCGTCGATG
>CAZPSO010000321.1:0-2557 GCA_964588895.1 uncultured Tessaracoccus sp. | reverse complement strand
CCCCATCTCGTGATGCTGGTCGGCAACCCCATCACCGGCGATTCCCGCGTGGTCAAATCTGCCCGCACTGCTGCCGCTGCCGGATACCGGGTGACCGTGGTGGGTCTCCTGCGTCGCAACACCTTCCTGTTCGAGGACGACGGAGAGGTGACCTATGTGCGTCTCTCCGGCGGTTTCGAACGGCACACGGCATGGCTGCAGGACCAGGAGGAGGGTCGGGGCATCGATCGCCTCGGTCTCGACCCGACCACCCTGGATCGCGTCCGGTTGGGGATCATCGACGAGCGCGCTGGCCGTGGTTCCCTGACCCGGGGACTAAAACCGCTCCAGGTCGCCAGCCACCAACTCCAGCGGATGCATCAACGCCTTGCCCCCCGACTGCGACGCGCAGCTGCCCCCGCCCAAGGACTCGCCAGGCGCGTCAGCCACCTGTCCCTCAGCGTCCGTGGACGCCTTGCCGGCGGTTGGCGCCGGCTGGCTCCCATCACGCAGGACTTCGAAACGCTCTTCTTCGACGCACTCATGGAGCTGGAGCCGGATCTCATCCATGTGCACGACTACCACCCTCTGGCAGCGGCGGAGTTGTACTCCGCCTACATGGCCGCGCAGGGCCGACGCGTGCCGTGGTTGTACGACGCGCACGAGTGGATGCCCGGTTCCCCCTTCCTCGACCGTTACCAGCGTGCTGCCTGGCTGGCGATGGAAGCAGACACCATCCAGCGGGCGGATGCGGTCCTGACGGTCTCCGACGAACTCGCGCTCAAGCTACGGCGTCGCCACGGCTTGTCCGCCTTGCCCCTGACAGTGGCCAACGCCCCACTGGCCTCCCCACACCCGGCTCCCGGACGCAGACCATTGCGCGAGGAATGCGGCATCGATCCCGAGGTTCCCCTGATGGTCTACGTCGGCGGCATCGCCGAGCGGCGTGGAGTGCTGACGTGCGTCGATGCCCTCCAATACCTCCCGGACGCCCACGTGGCCTTCGTGGCCGGCGCCTCCCCCACACAGCGCGCCACCATCACCGACCGTGCAGCCGAACTCGGGCTGTCCCACAGAGTCCACATCCTCGACTACGTGCCGGCCGACAGCGTGACTTGGTACGTCTCCTCCGCCACCATCGGTGTCAGCCCGCTCCTGGCTGTCGTGCCGCAGCACCAGGTGGCGTTGCCGACCAAGCTGCGCGAGTACCTGCTGGCTGGCCTGCCGGTCCTGGTCAGCAACATGCGCGCCCAGGCCGAGTGGGTCCGTCACTGGCAGGTGGGTGAGGTCTTCGAGCAGGGCGATGCCCAGGATCTGGCCGCGAAGTTCAGTGCCATGCTGCCCCAACGCGAACGCTACCTCGACGCCATCGACGAGGAGTTCATCCGCACGAACAGCTGGGAATCGCAGGAGGTGTTCCTCGAGCAAGCGTGGGGGCGCATGGTCCCCCCCAACCCCAGGCCTGCGCCGGAGCCGGAGGAGAACCCCGGTCTCAGGATGGTGGCCAGCTCGTCCGCCACTTCGTGGCTCATCTACCAGACGTGGGGAGACATCACCGGTGAGCCGATCGCCCGCGAGGTCACCCCCTCGCTGGGAGACGAGACGTTGGCTCAGGCCCTCCAGCGGTGGAAGCGGTTGACGCAGCCCGGTCTGGTCCTGGTGATCGCCGGTAATGCCCCCACCTTCTCGGAGTCTTTCGAGGCGGATGTCAGGGCCCTGAGCCGCGCCGGTGTCACCGTGGTGGGAGTCGTGGAACCGGGCACCAGCGAGGTGGTGGAGAAGGTGGCCGAGCTCGTTCCCACCCATCCCCTGCTGGAGGCGGATCCCGCCACGTTGGATCGTCACAGGAGGAACACCTTCCTGGTGCAGCAGCGCTTGAGCGACATTGTCACGACGCTGACCCCCAGCCGGCTGACCGCACGCATGCACCCGTCGCTGGAGTGGCTGCCCGTGCCGGTGGAGACAGCACCGGCACGCACGGAGGCCACGCGCCGCGTCTTGGTGCTGTCCGCATGGCGCTCCCAGGCGGAGGAGGACGCCGTGCGGCAACTGGATGTCGTCGCCAACGAGTTCGGCTATACCCTCGAGCACGCGACGGCCGTGACGTTGCCACACGCCGTGCTACGCGCCCACGATGTGGTGATCGACGCTCTCAACACGGGTGAGTACTCCCCGACGGCGGCACACGCCATGGGGCAGGGCTGCGTGGTGGTGGGCGGTGCCAGTCGGTTCGACGTGGACGCTCCAGTGGTGGAGGCCGACAACGGATCGGTGGCCACGGTGCTGGGTCAAGTGTTGCTGGAACTGGCAGACGACGATGCCCTGGCGCGCCGCAGCTCCGCATCGGTAGCGTTCGCCCGCGATGTCCACGCGCCACAGCACACCGTCGACATCATTCGTCGACTGCAGTCAGCGCCCCGGACGTGAAGCGCGTGAGCCCAGGACCGCGTGTCCCGGGCTCACTCAAACGCTGTGCGTCGTGGGGCTCAGCCGGTGATCTCCACGAACCGGCCGGTGGTGGCGGAGGTGATCATGGCCTCGCAGACCTCCACCACCCGCGCGCCCTGTTCCAGGGTGA
>CAZPSO010000320.1:0-2566 GCA_964588895.1 uncultured Tessaracoccus sp. | reverse complement strand
ACCGACGCGAGGAGCGAGACGAAGGTGGCCACCCGGTCGGCCTCCGGGATGGCCTGCGTGACTCCGAGCTCGCCGGCGAAACGGCTGGCGCCCACGATGGACAGCGGCGAGTTCACGTCCCGGGGCTGCCCGGTGGCCATGTCAACGGCCACGTTCCAGATCCGCACGGGGAAGCTGGCCAGTGCCACGGCCGACATCTTGCTCATTTCCCACATCTGGGAGACGGTGGCGATCGGCCCCGCACGGGTGAGTTCCTGGGTGGGTGAGACACCCAGGAATCCTGCCTCCACCATCTTGGTGGGGTCGAGGCGGTCGGGGACGTGGTTGAGCACGGTGTTGACGGCCGGCAGTGCGATGAGCTCACCGTCACGCCTGACCTCCAGCAACGCCGCAGCGTCACGGTTGTCGCGGATCAGCTCGCTCATCTCGTCCCAGGAACCGAGCTGGTGAGAGTTGAAGGCGACGATCTCGTCCCCCACCTCGATACCTGCTTCTCGGGCCGGGGTGGGGGGGTCGTCGGGCTGGCAGACCGCCGGTTCGCGTCCGGCCGGGACGATGCAGTCCGAGACGGCGCTCACCGTCAGCTGCGGCTGGTAGGTGCCATGGACCAGGTTGATTCCCAAGAACAACAGGAAGGCCAGCAGCAGGTTCATGGCCGGCCCGCCGAACATCACGATCAGCTTCTGCCAGACGGGCTTCTCGTGGAAGAGTTTGCCGGAGTCGGCCGGTCGGATGTCCTCGTACTCGTAGCTGCGGGCCTGGTCGGCCACCCGCGTCAGCCAGGCCTTTGGCTTCCCGCTCTGCTTCTCGGGCGGGTACATGCCCACCAGCTTCACGTAGCCGCCCAGCGGGATGGCCTTGATGCCGTACTCGGTCTCGCCCTTCTTCCGCGACCAGAGCGTCTTGCCGAAGCCCACGAAGTATTGGGTCACCTTGACGCCGAAGATCTTGGCGGGCACCAGGTGCCCAATCTCATGGAGGGCGATCGAGGCCATGATCAGGGCGAAGAACAGCAGCGCGAGGCCGACGATGGTCAGTGTGGTCATGGTCGGGTTTCCACGATCTCGGCGGCCCGGGCGCGACCCCAGCGGTCGGCTTCGAGCACCGCTTCCAGGCTCAGGTCCGCGTCTGCCACGTGGGCCCCCTCCAGGTGCTCGTCAAGGCACTGGGCGATGATGGCGGTGATGGCGAGGAAGCCGATGGCGCCGTCGCAGAAGGCGTCGACGCAGGCCTCGTTGGCGGCGTTGTAGACGGCTGGTGCGGTCCCCGCAGCCTGTCCGGCCCGGCGAGCCAGCTCCACCGCGGGAAAGGTGTCGTTGTCGAGCGGTTCGAAACTCCAGGTGGCTGCGGTGCTCCAGTCACAGGGGGCGGCCGCGTCGGCCAGGCGCTCGGGCCAGGTCAACGCCAGCGCGATGGGCAGGCGCATGTCCGGCGGGGAGGCCTGGGCGATGGTGGAGCCGTCGACGAACTCCACCATGGAGTGCACGACGGACTGGGGGTGGACGCTCACCACGATGTTGTCGAGGTCCACGTCGTACAGCAGGCCTGCCTCCAGCAGCTCCAGTCCCTTGTTCACGAGCGTGGAGGAGTTGATGGTGATGACCCGGCCCATGTCCCATGTGGGGTGCGCCATGGCTTCTTGCGGGGTCACGGCCTGGAGGTCGTGGCGGGTGCGGCCCCGGAACGGGCCGCCGGAGGCGGTCAGGACCAGCCGGCGCACCTCGTGGCGGCGGCCGCTGCGCAACGCCTGCGCGAAGGCGGAATGCTCGGAGTCGACGGGCACGATCTGGCCGTCGCGGGCGGCCTCGGTGACGAGGCGGCCCCCGATCACCAGGGATTCCTTGTTGGCCAGTGCCAGGGTGGTGCCGGCGTGCAGGCACGCCAGGGTGGGTTCCAGCCCGGCCGCTCCGGTGACGGCGTTGACCACCACGTCACACTCCATGGCTGCCAGTTGGGCGGCGGCTCCCGGTCCCAGCAGCAGCTTGGGCATCCGGGTCCCACCCTGGCTCCAGCCCTCCTCGTCGGCGGCGGCGTAGAGGAGGCGCTGGAGATCCTGGGCGACGGCGGGACGAGCCAGTGCCACCACGTCTGGGCGGTAGTCGATGACTTGTTGGGCGAGCAGTTCGACGTTGCTGCCGGAGGCCGCCAGACCGACCACGCGGAACTGGTCACGACGGGTTGATATCACGTCCAGGGTCTGGGTCCCGATGGATCCCGTGGAGCCCAGCAGCACTACTCTTCGCACCCCGCCAGTCTGACACGTCCACCCAAAGCGCTCCACCCGGCGGGCGGGGCAGACGCTCAGACCACGCCGAAGGCTCGCATGGCCGTGGCCACCCGGAGGAACCCGGCGATGTTGGCCCCCACCACGTAGTCGCCCGGCGAGCCGTACTCCTCGGCAGTGCGGGCGCACTGTTCGTGGATGTTCTTCATGATCTGGGTGAGGCGTGATTCCGTGTACTCGAACGACCAGGAGTCGCGCATGGCGTTCTGCTGCATCTCGAGGGCCGAGGTGGCCACACCACCGGCGTTGGCGGCCTTGGCCGGCCCGAAGAGGACGCCGGCC
>CAZPSO010000319.1:0-2584 GCA_964588895.1 uncultured Tessaracoccus sp. | reverse complement strand
AAAAAACATTGTACAACACTCGATGGGGCAAAAAAACATTGTACAACACTGGAAAGCACAAAAAACATTGTACAACACTGAAAATCACATTTTTTATTTACAAGCAAAATAAGGACAATCCGGATCGTGCGCGCCGGGCAAGAGCCCAACGCTCATGAGAAACTCATTAACGATTTCGCCACCGGTAAACAGGAACGTTTTCTTAAAAAGAGCGGTCCAGGCCTGACGGGAGAGCGTGCCGTGGGAGAGGAGCCAAGCTGAAAAGCTGCCGTGGGAGGCCTGAAGAGCGAGCAAGCGACGGGCATTTTCGATGGCCGCGTTGACTTTGAGGCGATTTCGGATGATTCCAGGGTCATTGAGCAGGCGTGCGCGGTCGTCCTCGGTAAAGGCGGCGACGCGGGCAATGTCAAAATCAGCATAAGCCGCCCGTAGTCCGGCTTCCTTGCGCAGGATCAATTCCCAACTGAGGCCAGCCTGGTTGATTTCCATAAGGAGGCGGCCAAAGAGCTCATTGTCATCGGATAGAAGAACCCCGTAGCTATTGTTGTGGTAGTTTACATGCAGGATTTCGGTCGCCGAAAGGACGTCCTCCTTGGCTTCAAGACCACGAACATACTGACAGTAACTCATGGGGTTAAAGATAAAAAAATCGCCCGGAACATGGCGGCTCCGGGCGAGAAAAAAGTTTAGTGGCCGGCAGTACCGTCCGGACCGTGCGAATGTCCATGGGACAATTCTTCTTCGGTGGCTTCGCGGACAGAAAGAACCTCAATAGCAAAGTGAAGGTTTTGGCCTGCCATCGGATGATTGAGATCCACGACGACAGCTTCCGGGCTTACCTCGGTCACCACCCCGCGAAACTGATTGCCTTCCTGGTCCTGCAAGGGAAGCATTTCGCCTACTGGTGGCAACTGGTTTTCGCCAAACATTTCAGTAGGCAACTGGGCTACCGCGCGGTCGTCCCTTTCACCATAAGCGTCTGCAGCAGACAGCTCAAAGTCAGCAGTATCCCCTTCGCTCAAACCAGCGATGTGTTCTTCAAATTTAGGCAGCATCATGCCCACGCCATATAAAAAATCCAGCGGATTGTTTTTGTCAGCTTCTTCGATGAAAGTTTTCTCTCCATTTTCCACTTTGTGGAGCTTGTAAGTCAACGTCACTACGTTGTTTGGTGCAATTGTCATTGATTTTTGTATTTATTGTTGTTCTAAATTCACGTTAGTTTGCGGCTGCGCTTGCATCGCCGCCGAGTTCCTCCAGGAGAGCGTCCCGGGATTCCAAAGGCAATCCGCACGTGCGATTTTGGCAGATAAATGCCCTGTTTTCCGGGCTCAGCCTGGATTTTAGCACGGGAACCTCGCTATAATTTCCCCCTAAAACGGTTTTGTTGGGCAAATAAAGTTGATCGATTTCTTTTATCCATGATTGTCCCTCCCTTCCTGACAAAATTATTTCCTTATGACCATAGACCTCATGTAAAAGCAAAATGCCCCAGTTGGAATAGGCCGCACCGTAGGATTTGACCTGATCCAGCACGCTGGCCAGACCACGGGCTACGATGGCACTGTACTTAGGTTCATCAAAAATAAAGCCCAATTTCTGAAACTGACGAAAAAGTACCGAGTTGGACGCGGGGATGACATTGTCCATGAGCTCGTGTTTGCGGGCGACAATCGTCTCCTGATCGTGGTCTGTATAGTAGAAGAACGTGCCATTTTCGTCCAAAAAGTGCGTCAGACAGTACTCTGCGAGGCGTTTTGCCTCCTGCAGCCAGCGTTCCTCAAAGGTCGCCTCGTACAGCGCGATCATGGCTTCGATGGTAAAGGCATAGTCATCCAGAAAGCCGTTGATGCTTTTCCCTTCGTGCGCAGGCTGGCGGAGCAAGCCGCCGTCCGGCCTGAGTACATTTTCCTGCAGGAAGCTGGCGTTGCGGCGGGCAGCCTCCAAGTATTCCTGGTCACCCAGTATGCGATACGCGTCACAGTAGGCTTTGAGCATCAATGCATTCCAGCTCGTGAGCTGCTTGTCGTCCAGCGCGGGCCGCACCCGTTTTTCCCGGTAGTCACGGAGCTTTTCCTTGGTTTCCCTGAGGAGCACATCCCATTCTTCCAGCGTAAAACCAGATTCCCCTGCCAATTCGTCAGCCTCTATGTCCACATACAGCACATTGGTTCCTTCTTCTTCCCAGTTGCCTTTGGCACTGGTGTGAAAATAATCCCTAAAGGCGGCCGCGTCCTCGCCCAGAATGGCGTTGATCTCTTCTTCGTGAAAGGTATAAAATTTGCCTTCAACGCCTTCGCTATCGGCGTCAAGGGCCGCGTAAAATCCACCGTTTTCCGCGGTCATCTCCCGACCGACCCAGGCCAGCGTTTCGCGGACGGTTCTTTCATAGGTGTGGTGGGGATTTTGTTGCCAGGCAGCGAGCAGCAAACTCACCAGTTGGGCATTGTCATAGAGCATCTTCTCAAAATGAGGCACATGCCAGCGCTCATCCACCGAATAGCGGGCAAAGCCACCCCCCACATGGTCGTAGATTCCACCCGAGCAGATATGTTTCAATGTAAAGTGGACGTGATCCACGACT
>CAZPSO010000318.1:0-2600 GCA_964588895.1 uncultured Tessaracoccus sp. | reverse complement strand
GTTCTACCCGGATTAGCACGCCGCCGTCCGCCTGTTCGAAGGTAGCCTGACCGACCAGTTGACTCTCTGCGTCGTGAAGGTCGGCAGTGGCTTGCTCCTGTGCCCATGCAACGCCAGCCAGGAGAGCGAAACTTATCAATGTCAGTGCGATTCGTCTCATTATCAAGCTCCCCGTTTTCACAATTGCGTTAAACAAAGTGCCTGCAGCAACTGTAGAGCCTAGGCAAGGAACCCAATTGTAGGAGGCGACCCTGACAACTTGGTCTGTACCCCGGCTTGCTGTACCGGATGACCTCATAGTGCCTAATGCAGCATCGGGAACACCCGAGAAAAGGAGGCGAACCAATGGATAACGACCGCGACAGAGACCAGAACCGTGACAGATCTGATCACCATCCGAACCAAGATAGATCTGAACGCGAAGACCGCAACCGCCAAAACAACCCAGGCGATGACATGCAGCAGGACGATACGCAGCGCGATAACAACGGGACACCTCCCAGAACGAGTAGTCAACCAGCAGGGGTCTGATTGGGCGGGTCGAGCAGACCGGGGAATGCGCGACCCGCCCAATCTTTGCGCGTTAATCCAGAGCACGCAACCGCTGCGTTGATACAGTGCATTGGGTTAGAAATTTCAGCATACCGACGCCAGTTCGACTGGAAATGACTGTCGAGCGGCTCAAAGTGGCCACCGATTACTGTTCAATCTGACACGATAGAAATCCTGGAACTGCCCGGGGCCACGTACTTCGGCGGTTCCACTCATCCTCTGATTTCATCCGCTCTCGAATGCCACCACTGACCGTGACAGTGTCACGCATGGGCTCGTGAATGGCGCCACTGGTCGCCGGTACAGGATGAGCTTTCTCAATCTCAGAGTGCTGAATATTCGCTGTCATCCGCTCACCGAGGTCCGGCGACAACCGGCGAGTCATGAACGAGGCGCGTGCCTTGCCACCCACGGTCTTTCCTCCTGCGGGTTCAGGCAGGCGCGTACTATCGCGTCAATCACAAGTTCCGGATCATCCATCGACGCCATACGGGGAGTGCCACCAGTATGGTTCGCAGCGTGCGTCCACCAAGGCGTATCCACGGCCCACGGCATGACGCACCCAACGTGAACGTCATCCAAACCAGCCAAGCGCAGTTCCTCATTCAAAGCCCTGCTCAGGCTGAGCACACCGGCTTTGGTTGCAGAGTACCCGGACTGATGAGCCACCGGCACCTCACTGTCGATGGAACCGATATTGATCAGCGTCCCGAAACCCTGATTTTTGAACTGATTCAGCGCAGCGTGCGCTCCATACATGAGGCCCGTAAGGTTCACCTCAACTACCCGAGCCAAGTCCCGAACGGGAATGTCCCAGAAGTAACCAAGCGCTCCAATACCCGCATTATTAATCCAGACATCAACGCGACCGAACTCCGACAAAGCGCTGTCAATTATTCGTGAAATGTCATCCGGGTTGCTCACGTCCGCAGTCACCGGAACAGTCTCAGCTCCGGACGCTCTGATCTGTGCAGCCAGTTCATCAAGATGATTGGACATAAACCAGTGTGCGTGTACACATTACCTGCCAGTGCAGCGAACACCACTTTCTATAGCCTGAGGCCGCAGATTCCCACTGCACGACCCCTATAGCCAAAGCCCGCATGACCCCTGCATGCTGGTACATCAGCCAACTCGCCCATTTACAATTCGCAGCATGAACCAGCCGATTGTGATGATGACAATCGGACCGCCCATCCAGGTCATGTCATACGGCAGGATGGGCACCTTCTACTATCGTTAGAAGGTGACAAATAGCGCTGAAGGTCACAAGCCGGAATCAACACATCGACGGCCTTCCGGGTGGAGCCAAGAACATTGAGTTTCTTTGCCAGACGCAGGAGTTCGCCTGGTTCAGCGTCCCGCCCGTTCAGGTAGCGCCGTAAAGCTCTATAGGCAGCGGCTTCACCGAGTCGCTGCATGAGTCGCGTCAGGAGTTTGCTTTTAAAGCGGCGCGTCGGCTCCATCAAGCTGGCCGTCCGCGACGCAGGAAATCCGTCCAGAAACCCACTCCGACATTCAGTGTCCAACAAATCCCACGTGGAATCCCACCTTCACCGCCCACGTAGCCTCTCCAAAGCCCCCCGCACACTCATGCTCGACTCCACCAGCGCCTGCCGGGCCACATCCGCCTCGACGCCAGCCAGCAGCATGACTATCGCTGTTCGCATCTCCCAACCAGCTTCCTCGAGGGCGGGACCGGCCACGGCCAGGCTCACGTCGGCGCCACTGGCGACGATCTCGACAGCCCGCTTGCGCAGCTTCTCGTTGGTCGGCTGCATGCCTACCATCAGGTTGCGCCAGGCACCACCGAGTTGCACAAGCGCAGTGGTGGACAGCGAGTTCAGGGCGATCTTCTGGGCGGTTCCGGCAGCCAGGCGGGTCGAGCCGGCCAGAACTTCCGGGCCGGTCGCCAGCAGCACTGGGGCTTCCGCGACGCTGAGTAATGGCGTGTCCGGGTTGTTGGCGATGCCGATGGTAGCAGCTCCCAGCTCGCGTGCACGGCGGACACCAGCGACGGTGTAGGGCGTGCGGCCACTGGCTGCCAC
>CAZPSO010000317.1:0-2611 GCA_964588895.1 uncultured Tessaracoccus sp. | reverse complement strand
GCGTGCAGACGATCATCGATCGCCTCGGCGCAGTCCCGGCCCCTCTGTACCTTCCAATCGGTACAGAGGCGGATTTCGTTGGTCTGGTCGACCTGGTGAATAACCGCGCGATTATCTGGCAGGACGAAAGCCTCGGCGCGAAGTTCGACTACGTCGACATTCCCGAGGACATGGCCGACAAGGCGGCGGAATACCGAGAGAAGCTGATCGAGCTTGCCGTGGAGCAGGACGATGAGGCGATGGAAGCGTACCTCGAGGGCAACGAGCCCGATGTGGCGATGCTGAAGAAGCTGATCCGTAAAGGTACGTTGGCACAGGCATTCGTGCCGGTGCTGTGTGGCTCTTCGTTCAAGAACAAGGGCGTCCAGGCACTGCTCGACGCCGTCGTGGATTACCTTCCCAGCCCGATCGACGTTCCCGCGATCAAGGGCGTGAAGCCCGATAGCGACGAGGAAGATAGCCGCCCGTCCGACGATAACGCTCCGTTCTCTGCGCTCGCGTTCAAGATCATGAACGACCCGTTCGTGGGCTCGCTGACCTTCACTCGCATCTACTCGGGCCGTTTGGCCAAAGGGCAGGTGTTGAACTCGGTCAAGGAAAAGCGCGAGAAGATCGGCCGCATGCTGCTGATGCACTCGAACAACCGCGAAGACATCGATGAGGCCTTCGCTGGCGACATCGTCGCGATCGCCGGGATGAAGGACACCACGACCGGCGATACCCTGTGCGACCCGGCCCACCCCATCATTCTCGAGCGGATGGAGTTTCCGGAGCCCGTTATTGAGCTATCGGTCGAGCCTAAGACCAAGGCCGACCAAGAAAAGATGGGCATCGCGCTCTCGCGCTTGGCGGCGGAGGATCCCTCGTTCCGCGTCTCTACGGACCACGAGTCCGGCCAGACGATCATCAAGGGCATGGGCGAGCTCCACCTCGACATTCTGGTCGATCGCATGAAGCGTGAGTTCAAGGTCGAAGCCAACGTGGGTGCGCCGCAGGTGGCGTACCGGGAGAGCCTCGCCCGCGAGGTCGAGGTGACCTACACCCACAAGAAGCAGTCGGGCGGATCGGGTCAGTTCGGCGAGGCGAAGGTGGTTGTCACCCCCGGCGAGCGCGGCCAGGGCGTGGTCTTCGACGACGCCATCAAGGGCGGCAACATCCCGCGCGAGTACATTCCTTCGATCGAGAAGGGCATGCGCGAGCAGGCCCAGAGCGGCTACCTTATCGGGTTCCCGATCATCGACTTCACGATCAAGCTGATCGACGGCAAGTACCACGACGTCGACTCCAGCACCGTGGCGTTCGAAATCACCGGACGGGGCGCAATGCGCGCTGCTGCCGAGAAGGCGGGTATCAAGCTTCTCGAGCCGATCATGAAGGTCGAGGTCGTGACCCCAGAGGAGTACATGGGCGATGTCATCGGCGACCTGAACTCGCGGCGTGGGCAAATCCAGGGCACCGACAGCCGTGGTAACGCTCAGGTCGTCGAAGCCTTCGTGCCGCTCGCGAATATGTTCGGTTACGTCAACGAACTGCGCTCGTTCACTCAGGGCCGCGCGCAGTACACGATGCAATTTTCGCACTACGACGAAGTGCCGGCAAACGTGGCGGCCGAGGTCAAGGAGAAGCTTGCCTAAGGCAGGCTCACCGTTTAGGGGCGGGCGCCTGAATCAGCGGGTGCCCGCCCATTCCCATCAGAACGAGCTACCGAAGAACAGAGGTTATAGGAAATGGCCAAGGAAAAATTCCAGCGGAACAAGCCGCACTGCAACATCGGCACCATCGGTCACGTCGACCACGGCAAGACCACGCTGACTGCCGCGATTACCAAGGTGCTGGCCGAAGCCGGTGGCGCCAAGTTCACCGATTACGCCAACATCGACAAGGCGCCCGAAGAGCGCGAGCGCGGCATCACCATTTCGACCTCGCACGTCGAGTACGAGACCGAAGCTCGTCACTACGCGCACGTCGACTGCCCGGGGCACGCCGACTACGTTAAGAACATGATCACCGGTGCGGCGCAGATGGACGGCGCCATCCTGGTGGTGAACGCGGCCGACGGCCCGATGCCGCAGACCCGTGAGCACATCCTGCTCGCTCGTCAGGTCGGCGTTCCCGCGCTGGTCGTGTACATGAACAAGGTCGACCAGGTTGACGACGAGGAAATCCTCGAACTCGTTGAGCTTGAAGTCCGTGAGCTGCTCAGCTCGTACGACTTCCCGGGCGACGACATTCCGATCGTCAAGGGTTCGGCGCTGGCGGCTCTTGAAGGCCGTGACGACGAGATCGGCAAGAACTCGATCCTCGAGCTGATGAAGGCCGTCGACGACTACATCCCGCAGCCGGCACGTCCGGTGGACAAGCCGTTCCTGATGCCGATCGAGGACGTGTTCTCGATCTCCGGCCGCGGTACCGTGGTGACCGGCCGTATCGAGACCGGCATCGTCAAGGTTGGTGACGAAGTAGAGATCGTCGGCATTCGCGACACTCAGAAGACCGTCGTCACCGGCGTCGAGATGTTCCGCAAGCTGCTCGACAGCGGTGAAGCGGGTGACAACGTTGGTGCCCTGATCCGCGGCATCGGCCGCGAGGACGTGGAGCGCGGCCAGGTTCT
>CAZPSO010000316.1:0-2613 GCA_964588895.1 uncultured Tessaracoccus sp. | reverse complement strand
ATGCCACCGATCACGAGGAGCTTCCTCGAAGGCATGATGCACCTCTTCCCGGGCCACCGTCGGGATCTGGCGGCCCTGACAACGAACGGTACCGGGTGATCGCGTCACCTCGTGGGATATTCCCGCAGCAATGGCCCGCAGAGCAGGGCCGTGTGGCACCTCACTGGTAGGACACGAAATCGGGGGTGGGCTCCACCATGGTCATGGTCTGCTCCACCGTCATCATGGGGGAGTCCTCGTCGATGAAGTTCTTCCAGCCCAGGTGGACGTCTCCTGGCAGGCCCTGTCGCAGCACGCGCCAGGTCTCCAGCTTCATCCCGTGGTTGCCGTGGCCGTCGGCGTGCATCAGGTACTGCACCTCGTCGCGGCTGGTGTCCAGGCGCTCGCGCTCGATGATCATGCGGGTCTGGAACTGGTGCAGCACCAGCACCTTGGGCGGCAGGTTGTTCTGGCGCACCAGATCGGCCAACCAGGCACCGGTGGCGTTGACCTCGTCGATGTGGACCTGACCGATGATGGTCATGTGCCGCTGTCCGGGCTGCAGGCGCCACTCGGGGTCCAGGGCCAGCCCGACGTGGGGGCGCTTCAGCACCTCCTCGTAGCGTTGGGCCTGGGTGAGGAAGTCGGTCATGCCCGGCTGGAGGTCCAGCACCACGTAGAGACCGTGCTCCTCGGCGGCGTCGACGAACGGCATGATGCGTTCCATCGACGACAGGATCGAGTAGTTGCCGTCCGATCCGGCACTCGAGGACGCAATGGTGGTGATGATCTCGAAGCATCCGATGACGGGTTTGTCGCTGATGACCTGGTACTCCTCGGCGTACTGTTTGGCCAGGGCCGCCGCCTCCTCGGGCCCCTGTTCGCCCAAGACCCCGAGGACCGGGGCCCCCGGATGGCCGTAGAGCGCGATCATCATCCGCCCCGGGAACGGCGCCACGCCGCCGCCGGGGAGCTCCGGCAGGGTCCGGGCATCCTCCAGGCGCGACGCGAACCGCTCGTTGTCGCCGAACGCACCCAGCGCCAATACGCCGGCGGCGTCCTTCACGAGCGCCACGGACTCGGCACTCGCCCGCGGGTCGGCGTGGTCCACGTCCATGACGTCCACCCCGGCGGCCGCCAGTGTGGCGGCCGTGGTGACCGGGATCTCGTCGCCAGCCACGCGCAAAGCGATGGCATCGACCGGTTCGGCGGTCAGGGGCAGACCTTCCGGATCCGGGTCCTGGCCACCGGCCAGCACTTCTCGATCCCCCACGTCCAAACCGTCGGGTGGGAAGGCGATCACCGTGCGGGTGCCCAGTCGGTCCAGTTCCTCCACCAGGCCGGGCCCATCCAGCAGGATGGGAATCCCCAACCGCTCGGCCTCCGCGACTCCTGCGGCGACGTGGTCGGGTGACTGGGGAGAAGGGCTCTGATCGGGTGAGACGCTGCCCTCGGGTGACGCGTCTGGCTCTGGGGACACGCTGACCGCAGGCGACGCCTCGGGGCTGGTGGGTTGGTCGGGAGACTGCTCCGTCGTGTCCGGTTCGGCCCCGGGGGCCGGTGTGGCGGCATCGTCGGCGGCGACCGCTGCCCGCGCCACCACCACGGCCGTCGCCATCTCGAGTACCGCCCGGCTGACGTCGATGGGGGAAGCGTCCTCGAGTGGGAGCACCACAGCATCGATCTGCTCCCTGGCCACCACCTGGTGCGACGGCGCCTCGGGCTCCGCCGCCCCAGTGGCCTGACCCTCGGGCGTGGTCTCATCTGCACCGGGTGTTTCCGGTTGCTCCTCTTCGCCTGAGCAGGCGGCGAGAGCCACGGCGCTGGAGGCCAGACCGACGAGGGCGGAGCGTCTGGAGAAAGTTCCCATGCCGCTAGCTTGCCACCTGCCGGCGACCAGATGAATATGCAGGACGAATGGGCGCCGAAGCGCCGCGTCAGTGCTGCGGCCAACCCGTTGGGACGTTTCCTTCATCGGTGGGCACCGAGTCAGCACGGTTGGCGGCCTCCTGGGAACGCTGCACCAGGACGCGGAACACCAAGGCTGCCACGATGAAGACGCCACCCAGCGGAATGGTCCACCACCAGGTCCAGGCCATACCTCCCTGCCCCAGCGCCAACGTCACCGTGATCACCATGTAGATGATGATGAAGGCCACCAGAACCGAGATCAGCGTGCGGAACCTCATCAGATCAGGTCGTTGATGACCCGGTCCCGGGCAAAGGCTGGACCGATACCACCAGATCCGGCACCTCACCAGCTCCTTCAGGCGTCTGACGTTGTTCGAAGTGAAGTTCCTCTGAAACGTCAAGGCGGCTGCGAGACGATTCGGGATCAAGGAACGCGCAGGACTCGAACGGGATCTGCCCAAGCAGCCTTGACCGCCGGAGGCAGCGCGCCCAGCAACGCGGCCAACAGTAGAAGGATAGCCACTCCAAGTGCGAATCCGGGAGACGGGGGTTGTCCGGTGACCAGAACGCTGATGACTGCGCCGAGAAAGGTCCCTACTGATACCCCGAACACGGCTGTGATCGCAGAACTAAGCAAGACCTGGGCGAGGATCAGGCTGCGGGTTGCACCCAAAGCGCGGCGACGCCCGATGTCACGCGCCATTGCGGTCACACGGCCGAACT
>CAZPSO010000315.1:0-2628 GCA_964588895.1 uncultured Tessaracoccus sp. | reverse complement strand
CTGTCCCCCTGGGGGCCCTGGAGCGAACCGCACGTCCTGACCACCCAGGCCGAGACCCCCGGCCTCTACGCCCCCTACATGAACCCCCGCTACGTCAGCGACGACGGCACCCGGATCTACATCACGTTCTCCATCTGGGGCCCCTACCAGGTCTTCTGGTACTCGTTCGACCTGACCAGGGCAGGAGGTTGACACGTCGAGACATGTCACAGCCCACCCCATGAGAACCCTGCCTGGAGCAGGACCACGACAACCCAAGTTTGTTCACAGATGTGAGGAGAGAAAACCATGACCTTCGAGATTTCACGCCGACGCCTGGTGGCAGGTGCGGGCGCAGGGCTGGCAGTGACAGCCCTGGCCGCCTGCGGTTCCGGCACGCCGGGCGAACCGGCCCCCCAGGACCCGGGCAACGACACGGGCACTGACAACGGCAACGGCAACGGGGCAGCCGAAGTCACCACCATCACCTTCTGGCACCGCAACTTCACCCCGGCGGAGAACGACTGGTACAAGGAGATCGTCCAGCAGTTCAACGACGCCCACGACGACATCCAGGTGGACGTCACCGAGATCCCGGCCGACGCTTGGGACCAGCGCCTCATGTCGTCGCAGGCCGCGGGCAACGCCCCCGACGTCTACACCCACCCCGGGCAGATCCAGGACGGCGTCAACGAGGAGCAGCTGCACCCGCTGAACGACATCGTCGGGATGGACGTGCTCGGCGAGATCGTCGACGCGGCCCTGCCCGTCTCCGAGATCGACGGCACGTTCTACGCGTTCCCGCTGCTGCTGGAGCCCCAGACGGTGCTGTTCTGGAACAAGGAGCTGTTCGAGAACGCCGGTCTGGACCCCGAGACCCCACCCACCACGTGGGACGAGCTCTACGAGATGTGCGAGGCTCTCAAGCCCACCCTGCCCGAGGGCACCTTCTGCATCGCGCCGGCACTGGATGAGGGCACCTTCGCCTGGTCGAGCGTGGGCCAGCAGTACAACTTCTCCGGCCACAACGCCCTGAACGACGACTGGACCGAGCCCAACGTCGAAGACCCCGGCTACGAGGCGCTCATCAACGCCTACAAGGTGCTGTGGGACAACGAGTACGTGCCCCGCCAGGAACTGGCCCCCTACGTGGGTGGCTCCGACTTCGGCCAGGGCAACGTGGCCATGAAGGTCTCGGGCTCCTGGATGATGTCGGAGATCGGCAGCGACTACCCGGAGATGCTGGAGAAGACCGGCATCGCCCCGTTCGTCAACGCCCCCAACTCCGAGGGCCGCACCGCCACCACACTGGGCAACTTCAAGTGGGTGGTGGACGCCAAGACCACCAAGGCCGAAGCAGCCGGCCAGTTCGTGGCCTGGTGCCTCGGCGGCGATCCCGAACTGCTGGTGCCGTTCTTCGTGCGCACCCAGTTCACCAAGGCGCCGGTGCGCGAATCCGTTTCCGAGGCCGTGGCTGCGGCCCCGGAGGCAGCCGATGCCCACTGGTCGGAGATCGTGGTCAACGACATCGCCCCCGACGCCATTTCCGAGCCCACCTACCCCTGGGACGTGTCCCTGGCCGTGGGCACGGCGATTGAGTCCGGGATGAAGGGGGCGGCCGCCCCGGCCGACGCGCTGGCCGCCGCCGCCTCCACCATCCGCACCGTCATCGATCGGGAGAACCTCCCCGAGAAGGCCCCGCAGGGCTGACGCTGCTGCCGCCCGGTGGGGCCACTGCTGGCCCCACCGGGCATGTCCCACGTACGCCCCCGATCCGATTGAGGTGTCCACGCACATGAGCGTCCCGTCCGGAGTGGTCCTGGACCAACAGCATCCGTCCAAGGGCGACGGCTCGGGCCCCACCGCCCGCCGCCGTACCCGCCCGCCGAAGACCCGTGGCCAATATCGCGACACGAAACTGGCCTACCTGTTCCTGGCCCCCGTGGTGATCCTGCTGGGCATCTTCGTGATCTGGCCGGCGCTCTACGCCGTCTACCTCTCGTTCCAGGACTGGAGCTTCTACAAGGAGCCGGTGTTCGTCGGCTGGCGCAACTACCGCAACGTGCTGGTGGATCCCATGTTCAGGGCCGCCGTGGTGCGGGGGCTCCAGTTCGTGTTGATGACGGTCCCGGTGGTGATGGTGATCGCGTTCCTGTTCGCCAGCCTGGTGGTGAGCGTCTCGAAGAAGTTCGCCACCGTCTTGAAGGTGACCATCTACATCCCCACCATCATCTCGGCGGTGATCACCTCCATCGTCTTCGGGATCATCTACGAGTACTCCGGTGGCATCCTGAACTGGGCACTGGCCCAGTTCGGCATCGACCGCATCGCATGGCTCGGGGACCCGAACTGGGCGCTGCTGGCCATCGCCGTGCCGGCCATCTGGCTGGGGCTGGGGCTCTCGTCGCTGATCATGGTGGCGGCCATGATCGACATCCCCCAGGAGTTCTACGAGGCGGCCTCCATCGAGGGCGCCGACTGGTGGGCCAAGACCATCTACATCACCATCCCGCAGATGAAGAACGTGATCCTGTTCCTGCTGATCACGGGGTTCGTGGGTGCGGTGCAGCAGTACGAGATCCCGTTGGTCATGACCAACGGCGGTCCGCTGCAGTCCACCACGCTGCCCAACCTGTTCATCTTCAACCA
>CAZPSO010000314.1:0-2643 GCA_964588895.1 uncultured Tessaracoccus sp. | reverse complement strand
TGCGAATTGCGTCGCCACCGGTGCAGTGGCCGTGCTTCTACGGCATCGATTTCGCCACCCGTGCAGAGCTGATCGCGCCCGGACTCAGTGTGGAGGAAATCTGCCGCTCCATCGGAGCCGACTCCCTGGGCTACGTCTCCCTCGACCGGCTGATCGAGGCCACCACCCAGCCCGCCGAACGGCTCTGCCGGGCCTGCTTCGACGGTGAGTATCCCGTTGCCATCCCGCCCGGCCAAGCCGAGCTTCTCGACCTGGAGGTACGCAGATGACCGAGCCCACCAGCGCCTACGCCGCCGCGGGCGTTGACATCGAGGCCGGTGACCGTGCCGTCGAGCTGATGAAGAACTCCGTCGCGCGCACGCGTCGACCAGAGGTGATGGGACAGCTGGGGGGCTTCGCCGGGTTCTTCGACGCGTCGTTCCTGAAGCGGTACCGCAACCCCGTGCTGGCCACCTCCACCGACGGGGTGGGCACCAAGGTGGCCATCGCCCAGGCGATGGACAGGCACGACACCATCGGGCACGACCTGGTGGGCATGCTGGTGGACGACCTGGTGGTCAGCGGCGCCGAACCCTTGTTCATGACCGACTACATCGCGTGCGGGAAGGTGGTCCCCGAACGGATCGCCGCCATCGTCTCCGGCATCGCCGACGCGTGCGTGCAGGCCGGGGTGGCCCTTCTCGGGGGCGAGACCGCCGAACACCCAGGCCTGCTGGGTCCCGCCGAGTACGACATCGCCGGCGCCACCACCGGGGTGGTGGAGGCCGACCAGATCCTCGGCCCGGACCGGATCACCGCCGGCGACGCTGTGGTCGCCATGGCCAGCTCGGGGCTCCACTCCAACGGATACTCCCTGGTGCGCCACGTGCTGCTGGAGGGGGCCGGGATGGCGTTGGAGGCAGAGGTCCCCGAACTGGGGCGGAGCCTCGGCGAGGAGCTGCTCGAACCCACGCGGATCTACGCGCTCGACGTCCTGGACCTGATCGGTCGCGTCGAGGTCCACGCCCTGAGCCACATCACCGGCGGGGGACTGGCCAACAACGTCGCCCGCATCGTTCCGGCGCACCTGCGGGCAGAGCTGCGCCGGGATTCCTGGACCCCACCCGCCATCTTCCAGCTGGTGCAGGAGGTGGGCTCTGTCTCCCAACCCGACATCGAGGCCACCCTCAACATGGGGGTGGGGATGGTGGCGGTCCTGCCCGCCAACCAGATCGATGCAGCAATCGTCGTCCTGCGCGAGCGCGGCGTCGACAGTTGGGTGCTGGGCGAGGTCGTCGAGGGCCGTGGCGGCGCCACCCTGTCCTAGGGTTTTACACAGCCCCCCTTGCACCCTCGCGGGGGGCCGAGTCCAGTTGTGCGCCTCACTCGACGCACAACTCGCGTTTGCCGACTGATTCGCCGGGGAGAGGCACCGTTTGCGGCGGTGAGCCCGTGCACCCAGCGATCCCCCGGGCTCTTGCCCCGCTCGGTAGGATGGGAAGTTGGAGGATTTCATGCAGACAGGCGGTCGGAAGTGGCGGATGTTCGCCTCTCTCGCCGTCCGGAACTACCGGTACTACTTCCTGGGCGCCCTGGTCTCCAACGTCGGCACATGGGTGCAGGCCATCGGCCAGTCCTGGCTGGTCCTGACCATCCTGACCGACAACTCCAGCTCCGCCCTGGGCACGGTGACCGCCCTGCAGTTCATCGCGCTGCCCTTTCTGGCGCCGTTCGCCGGAGCGGTGACCGACCGGTTCTCCAAGCGCCACCAACTGATGCTCACCCAGGCGATGCTCGGGGTGCTGGCGTTTGGGCTGTTCACCCTTGTTTACACCGACGTCGTCCAGCTTTGGCACGTCTACCTGTTCGCGTTCACCCAGGGTGTCATCACCGCGTTCGACAACCCGGCCCGGCAGGCATTCGTCACCGAGATGGTGAACCGGGAACTGGTGCCCAACGCCGTCGGCCTCAACTCCACCTCCTTCAACATGGCCCGCCTGGTTGGCCCCGGCGTGGCAGGTCTGCTGATCGCCGCCTTCGGCGTGGCGTTGACGCTGTTGATCAACGCCGTCACCTTCGCCGCCATGCTGGCTGCGCTGTTCCTCATGAACGCCGACGAACTGACGCCCGCACCGGCAACCCGCGGCAGAGGAGCGGCCAAGGACGGTTTGCTGTACTTGGGCAAGCGCCCGGATCTGATCATTTATCTCGTCATCGTGTTCATGCTCGGGTCTTTCGGCATGCACTTCCAGCTCTTCAACGCCACCATGTCCACCACCGTGTTCGGGCAGGGCGCCGAGGCGTATGGGCTCCTCGGCACGGTGCTGGCCGTCGGCACGCTGGCCGGCGCGTTGATGGCTGCTCGACGCACCAAACCCAGCCTGCGCACCATCATGCTTGGCCTGGCCGGATACACGATCAGCACGCTGCTGCTGGCGGCGGCGCCCAACTTCACCGTCTACGCCCTCCTGCTCATCCCCGCCGGCTTCAGCACCCTGACCGTGATGACGTCGTGCAACGCCGCGGTGCAACTCGGCACCGCACCGGAGTTCCGTGGCCGCGTCATGGCGGTGTACATGGCCATCTTTGTCGGCGGGACGCCGCTGGGGGCGCCCCTGATCGGTTGGGTGGGTGAGGTGCTCGGGCCGCGGGCGTCCATCCTGA
>CAZPSO010000313.1:0-2666 GCA_964588895.1 uncultured Tessaracoccus sp. | reverse complement strand
AGAGCTCGCCCTGGACGGTGTTGACGAACTGGGTCAACGACGCCGGCAGGTCCTGGAGGTGCCAGGTCTCGGGCGCGTGGTACCAGTCGATGGTGTACGGGTCCGGGGTCTCGGCGCAGTCGTCGGCTTCCACCATCGCCTGCAGCCAGCGCTGCTTGCCGCCGAGCACGACGGCGTAGGGCAGCAGCCTGGAGATCTCTTCGATCTCGCGGCCCTGGGGCATGCGGTCGGTGGGCTGCGTGGTCAACAGCGCCGAGAGCGCCCTCATCCCGGTCAGCACCCTGGACCCGGCCTGGGTGCGGCGGGGCATCCGGGGCGCGATCCACACCAGCAGACCAGCCACCAGGAGCAGGACGAGCGCGAGCAGGCCGAACGAGGTGAACGCGACGAGGACCGCACCCACCACCAGGGCCACCACCACACCGGCCACGCCGAGGGTGCGCCACTTGTTGCGGGTGGAGTCGGGCCGGTGCTCGAACCAGCCGCGGCTGACCACCTCGTCGTACAGGTCGCTCTGGATGTCCTCCAGCGCGGGGGCGATGGTCTCGGGCAGTTGGGAGACCAGGGTCTCGCCGTCGATGGGTGCGATGGCGTCCAGGAAGCGCTGCTCGTAGGCCAGGAGCGTGTCGCCGCCCGTGGTGCGGGTGAGCTTCCAGTCGAGCACCTCGTGGGGGCCGTGCGGGAGCTCGGTGATGCGCAGGTGCCCGCGCACGGCGAGGTCCAGCAGGGTGGCCGTGATGTCCACGGGGTCGACGTGCTCGTCGGCGATGGTGCCCACCTCGCCGGGGCGCACGGAGTCGCGCACCTCGAAGATGGAGCGGCCGTCGGCCACCGGCCTGAACGTGGCCACGAGCGTGCCCTCACCCTCGTAGGAGTGGTCGTCGCCGATGCGGCGCCACAGCAGGTAGAGCAACGCCAGGCCCGCCAGCAGGGCAGCCAGGGCGCTGAGCGCGGTGGCGGGGGTGATGCGGAATGCGCGGTCCAGGCTCCAGGACTCGTCGATGTCGGCGGTGGCCGCGATCACGTCGGCCGCCACGCCGACGGTGAGCGTGACCTGCTCGCCGGCGCCGCGGTCGGAGCTCTGGAACGTGGGCGTGGGCGTGCCCTGGACGCCCGCGGAGTACAACTCACACTTGTTGACGGAGCCGGGGGGGCCGGCGACGCAGTCGATCACCTGCGGCATGGCGCCCACGTTCAGCATTCCCGTGACGATGCCGACACCGGTGGACAGCCCCTGCAGCACCCGCCAGGAGAACACGGTGAGGTCACCGCTGGTGCCCTGCTCGGTGCGGGTGGTGCCGTCGACGGTGTAGCTCAGCCGGATGGGTTCGGAGCCAGCCTGGCTGGTGTCAATGGTGATGACCAGGTAGTCGCCGTCGGTGTCGGTGGTGACGTCGACGGCGGATCCGCCGATGGCCGCGGAGACGTTGTCGATCTCGTAGTTCCAGGAGCGGGTGGCGTCAATGGCCTGCCGGGTGGCGAGGCGCTGCTGCACCTGCTCCGGCGCGGAGTCATAGGTGATGGTGACCTCGGCCTCGAGCAGGCCTTCGGGGGTGAGGTGCCCCTCGAAGGCGTAGGCCTGGGCTGCGGGATCCTGCGCTCGCGCCACCGAAGCGGGCACCCAGGCGAGAAGTACGACCAGAACCGCGGCCATGGCGGTGAGGATGGGGCGTCGCGCCCGAAATGCTGTTCCCACTGGTGTGATGCTCCTGCTTCGTGTGTTGTGACAGCACGAACGCTACCCGAGTTTGGGGTTCAGCGAACAAACCCCTGCCCGGTTCGAAGCGCTGCCGTGGCCCCCCAATGAGGCTACCCTGATCCGTGTGAACGCAGCGTATGGGCAGCAGGGGCCGGGGTGGGCGCCCCCCGGTCAGCCACAGTGGCAGGGTGGAGCGTCGAGCTTCGGTGGCTGGGGCGGGCAGCAGCAACCAGCGTGGCCACCGCCGGGGCAGCACCCCTACGGCCGTGGCCAGCAGGGCCAGTGGCCTCCCCCGCAGGGCAGCCCCGCCCCGTTCGGTCCCGGTGGTGGGCAGCCGGGCTTCCCGCAGCCGATGCCCGGCCCGCGGAAGCCGAAGGCCCCCACCGGCCTCTACCTGGCCATCGGCGCTGCCGCCGGCGCCCTGGTCCTGCTGGTGATCTGGGCATTCGCCGGGGGCGGGACTGGCGGCGGCACCGTCGAGGAGAACTACCAGAACGAGGACTACGAACTGCCCTCCATCAACGATCCCCTCTCGCCGCTGCCCGAGCCGCGCACCGAGGCGGAGATGATGGAGATGCTGCAGGCCAACGCCTGGTATGCCCAGGAGCTGCCGGTCCCCGTGCGCTGCGAGCTGCCGGGCACGCCCGCCGCCTCCGACAACGCGATCGACTCGCTGCAGACCCGGCTGCAATCCCTGGTGGAGTGCCTGACCCGGGTGGTGGGCCCCTCGCTCGAGGTGGCGGGCTTCGACGCCTACGTGCCGCGGGTCACGATCTACCCGGCCGGGACGGAGGTCAACACCCAGTGCGGCGCGGCGCCCTCCGGCAACGCCTTCTACTGCGGCGCAGACCAGGCCCTCTACCTGGCTCCCGACGTGGTGATGGTCCTGCCCCAGACGCAGGGCAGCACCGCCCACGTCTACGACTACATCATGGCCCACGAGTACGGCCACGCCATGCAGGGCCGC
>CAZPSO010000312.1:0-2669 GCA_964588895.1 uncultured Tessaracoccus sp. | reverse complement strand
CGCGAGGAGGCCGTGGTCATCAACGACCTGATCTGATGACGCTGGGTGATTCCCGAGACAGTTGCCTCGCGTCGGCTCACCACCGCAAGTGGGCGGAGAAGCCAGCAGGACGGAAGCTGTGGAGCCAAACGTGGCGCCGCCCGGTCACTTGCCCATAGGCACGTGCGGCCCGGTGACAGTATAGAGTTAACACCATCAACTCAAGGAGGAGGGAATGATGAAGGGCAAAGCAATTTGTGCGGTGGTACTATCCTTGATGATCGCCATCGGTGGCGTTGGTGAGGCTCAGGCCGCGAAGGACTCTGGAGTAGGTGACCGCCAATGTCCGTCTGGATTCGGCCGGTTGGCTGCCCGGCAGTTGGGATCTGGAAACTCTTTTGCTCCGGGAGATTATTCGCACTCCCCGCAGTGGAACCCAGACTCAAGTTCCTATCGCTGGATATACGATTACCAAGATGGATTTAGCGGGGGCGGTGGTCGCTGGAGGATCGCTACCAATGGTGACTATCTTGATCTGAGCGTAGGGTGTTCCCCGCACGGCTTTTCGGTTTAGTCGTCGCCGTCGCGCTCGGCGTGGCCGGCTGTTCGGTGAGTGTGGACTCACCTGACGGCAATCCGAGGGCCCAGGCCGATTATGCCCAAGCGTACGCGGATTGGGCGCAATCATATGTTGACTGTGCTCGTCGATTCGGGACGGACGCTTTCGTGAATGAGGCTGGATCCATCGTCTCTCCTGTGGCAGAGGGTCGCCCCCAACGAGATGGCTTGGATGCGGAGTGCCTCGAAGAAGTGGGGGAGCCGCCTTCAGCGCCACCAGCTACCAAGGCGTTCCTGAGTGGCTACTACCAGCTTTTGGTGGAACAGGGAGAGTGCCTCCGGTCAAAAGGTTTCGACGTAGGGGATCCACCGACCCAGGAAACGTGGGTGGAGAACTACTCGGGTGAGTCGTGGGATCCAGTGAGCGACGTGCTCCGAGCGGGCGGGGACGTCTTCGAGGCGCTTCGGGCATGCCCACAACCTGACCCCGTCGAAGCTGAACGACGAGGCACCCAGTGACAAGACGTCTGACGGTTGGACTCGTCTGGGCCTTGAGCATTATTGCCGCCTGCGGCATCGGTTGGTGGGCGGGAGCACAGGCGACGACGCCGCCAGCAGCGCAGCAGGAACTCGCCCAACCTATCGTCGTGACCGTGGTCAGTTCAACCGTGGGTTTACACCAAAGTTACCCCGTGACAGCGACGTGGGATGTGCGCTCCCTGACAAGCAGTGCCCCTCAGGGGGTCCTGACGTCGGTGGCGCCAGGCCTTGCCGGGGGACTCCGAGTGGCGGCTGGAGATGTCTTGTACACGGTTGATCTTCAGCCTGCCGTGGCCATTCGCGGGGATGTACCCGCTTTTCGCGACTTGACGACAGGAGCGGAAGGGGCGGATGTGTTGCAGTTCAATCAATTCCTCGCCGCGGAGGGGTATCTGGCAGCGGAGCCTGCAGAGCAGTTTTCGTCTGCCAGCATGCAGGCTGCCCGGGAATGGGGGACGGACGTCGGATGGACGCTGGACGAGGTGGTTCCTCGCGGTATGCTGGTTTTCCTTCCAGACCTGCCCCTTCACATCGTCCTGTCTCCGGAGGTGCGCGTGGGCGATATGGTTTCTCCCGGCCAATCGCTCCTGGGTACTGCTGCTCAGGACCCACGGTTTACGCTGAACGTTCTGCCCGAATCCGTGTCCCAATTCACGCCCGGGACGGAGGTCGTAATTCAGGCAGACCAACCGTGGCCAGCTCGTGTGGAGCATCTGGAAGTTGGTCCCGACAATGAACAAGCCACGATTGCCGTGCTCACTGGCGCTTCGGGAGCCAGCATTTGTGGAGATTCCTGCGAGCAGGCAGTGACTCTTGGCGGGCGGGCGTTGCTGTCCGGCATCGTAACGCTGGTCCCGGAGGCAAGAGGTCCAACCGTCCCCACCTCCGCCATCTGGAGCGACGCAGCCGGCTCGACCTGCGTGACCACTTCCGAAGGTGAGGCGGTTTCGGTCGAGGTGTTAGCCAGCAGCGATGGCAAGTCTGTGGTGCGAGGGATCGAGATCGGAGAGCGAGTGCTCGCCACTCCTGAGCCATCGGGTTCTCTGTGCTGATCGAGTGCTGGGACCTCGGGTTCGCGTACCGGGCGGGAAAGCCCGTCCTTCATGGGTTCGGCCACAGTTTCCAGGAGGGCGCTGTCACTGTCATTACCGGCCCTTCGGGCTGCGGCAAGTCGACCCTCCTGTATCTGCTTGCGCTCATGATGAAACCGAGCGCCGGCAGCATTGCCTGGGCGGGTGCGCCCGTGTCGCACCTGCCTGACGCCGATCGCGCGAATCTCCGCGCTGCGCACTCGGGCTTCGTGTTCCAGGACGCCTTGCTCGATCCCGCGCTGTCCGTGCTCGACAATGTCCTCGAAGCCTCGTGGCTGGCACGAATTCCGACGCTTATCGCTAAACCACGAGCCAACGAGATCCTGCAGAACCTGGGTGTTGACTCCCTGGCCACCCACCGTCCGGGAGAGATCTCAGGAGGGCAAGCCCAGCGTGTGGCATTGACTCGAGCATTGATCACCGAACCCAGCGTCATCTTCGCGGATGAACCTACCGGCAATCTTGACCATGAGACGGCCGATGTCGTGTGGTCTCTGCTGA
>CAZPSO010000311.1:0-2672 GCA_964588895.1 uncultured Tessaracoccus sp. | reverse complement strand
GACCTACGTGTTCACTGCATGTGCGGAGGGCAAGGGATTCGAACCCTTGAGGACGTGATCACCGCCCTAACGGTTTTCAAGGGCGTCGCCTTTGGCTATACGCAAGTAGCTGGACTCACCATCCTTGCAGGTCAGAGAAGGCCTGCCACCTCCGCGTACGGGCCACATGTGCTCAAGCGGACACTTTCGGAGACGACTTTGTCTAGTCATGGTGCCGTAGGCGTGGCTAGGGGTGGTCGCAGGTGGACGCTCTGCACCCATGCGCGGTCTACCTCCTCAGGCGGCTCCGCTGGCAAGCTGGGCGGCGCCCCCAACGTGGTCACCAGGAGGGAGTGCAGGCGTGAGGACGGAGGTACCCGAACCCCTCTTGGACGCATTACCCCGACGCCGAAGACCTGTCCTCTCACCTCGTCCACCTCACGTACTCAGCCTGGATCCGCCGGCCGGGTTTCCTGACGTGTTGAGCGGAGATTCGGGTAGGGGTTGAAACGCCGAGGCTAGGAAGCTCGCAGGTCGAGCAGCAGCTGAGCCGTGACCCCGGCAGCGATGGGCATCATCTCGGTCGCCCAGTCGGTGACTAGCACACGCCCGTCATCAGGGAAGTTGTGCTCGTCCGCCAACCAGGCAATGAACTGTGCGGCCATGCCATCGTCGCCCTCGACACTCATGCCAGAACGACCGAGGAAAACGACGAAGAGTGTGTGACCATCGGCGTCACCGAGTTCCAACTGCCCGTCGGCTGCTTGGGCGAGTTGCCCGCTGTAAGCCGTGTAGACGGCCTTGGGCCAAACTCGCGCGGCAGAGGCGCTGACACGCTCCGCTTCGAACTCGGCCGCCCCGTCGAGTGCGGCAATCATTGCGTCAGCCAAGGTTGGCTCCTCCCGTGATGAGGCGAACGTAGCCGCGGACTCCAAGTTCTCGCATGCGGTCCTCGATAAACTCTGCCGCGCCCGCGCTGTTCGTCGTGATCTCGACGTGTCCGCGCCCATGTCCCATCACTTCATCTGCGGCTAACTGCAACCGACCCAGAGTGGTGTCGATATTCCTGGTGGCTAGTTGCTGCATCTGCGGGTGGCTCAAGGTCCGAGGATCGTGCCAAGTTTGGTGGCTCTTCGCGGTTCGTGGTGAACCGGCGTGTTGAGGAGGGTGTTCACGCTGCGCTCTTCGCGGCGCTGGTGAGCAGGATACGGGTGCGGTAGTTGTTTCTGTTGCGAAAGCCCCGCCCGGTGCGCTTGATGTTCTTGATGGCGGTGTTCGCGGCCACGGAGTGGGCGCCGGTCGCCGACCCCCGCGAATGGCTCGACGTCGAACTACCCGGCCACCCCGTGGAGCCAGTGCCGCGATCGCGCACCGACTGACCAACCCCAGCCGACCACCCTGCCGGCGGGCCGTTGCTGACCGAGGCTACCCGGCCTGCCCGAAGTTGCGATTACACCTCGCCATGACCGGCGCTCTCCGTCGAACGCCCGGGCTACGGCGGAGGCGGAATCGCCGAGACGTCGTGGATTTCGGCGGCATCCAACGAGAGAGTCCGCATCGCGGCGAGCGCCCGGTCACTGACACACAGGTACACGCGCCGGACGACGTAGATGTCGTCGTTCGGCTCGGTGCCCGGAACGAGTCGGTTCCATGGCGGCAACTCGATGGTGCGCCCCAGCTGCTCCCACATGTCTGACGTGGACACCGCCACGGGCTCTGTGTGCCAGCCCGTGACCCCGTGGGCCGTAAGGGCTTCGGCGAGGCGGTCGGTGATCAGCCAGTAGCCGGCGGTCTCGACGATGTCGTCCCCGCTCCAGTCGTCGAACGCGTACGCCAGCATCCCGACGAGACGCGGCTCACGAGTGACGTCGTAGTCCACGCCTGGGCCCAGGCCACCATCGACTGCGGGTTCGAGCCAATAGCGCATTTTATCGCTCCCTCGGGACGAACAGGTGGCCCAGTTCATCATCGACCTGGCTGGCATGGTCAAGCAGCTCCTGCCTGGTGGGTGCCCGGCCGAGTTCTTCGAACTGGCGGTAGAACGCATTCCAAGACTTTCGGATGGTGCTGAGGTGCACTTTACTGTTTGCGGTCCGTGGGATACCGCGGAGGTTCTCGATGGAGTGGAGCTCGTACTTGTTGACCAATCCGGGATACCTGGTGAGCACACTCTGCTCGACGGCGTGGTGGATCACGAGATCGTCGATGTTGAGGCCCGGGTGTGCCCGCTCGAAGACAGTGCGATAGTCGGTGGTCGTCGCCCACCCAAGACTCGCTGGATCACCCGCCTGCCGACCGGAGGCAACGACACCGGGATTGACAGCGCCGGAGTCGTCGGCCAGGTTCCTCTGCGACCAGCGCAGACGCTCGGTGACGCTCGCGAGCCATTCCCGCGGGTGCGCCCGGGCCGCCCACGCGGCGTCGGCAACTGCTGGAGCAAGTTTTCTTCCTACGGCGGCACCGGCGAAGTTGCCCGGAACGAACGTGAGGACGACGCCAACGGTGTCGGCTATGTACTGACCAGGGGTGGCGGTCAGGACGTACTCCGTCGTGGCCTGAGCTGGATTACGTGTAAAGGTGGCGATGCCGTGAGACTTGTCCAGCGCCCAGGTGGCGACGCCGGCGACGCCGAACGCCAGAGCGAGGGACCCGCCGGAGAGGGCGACAAGGGCGGCGATGCCGACCCCGATGGC
>CAZPSO010000310.1:0-2686 GCA_964588895.1 uncultured Tessaracoccus sp. | reverse complement strand
CCGTCGCGGATCACCGTGATGTTGTCGGCGATGTCCATGATCTCGTTGAGCTTGTGGCTGATCAGGATCTGGGTCACGCCCTCGTCGCGAAGTTGCCGCATGAGTCCGAGGAGGTGCTGGGAGTCCTCGTCATTGAGCGCCGCGGTGGGCTCGTCAAGGATGAGAAGCTTCACGTCCTTGGCCAGCGCCTTGGCGATCTCGACGAGTTGCTGCTTGCCCACACCGATGTCCATGACGCGGGTCTCCACCCTCTCCTTCAGGCCCACCCGCTGCAACAGCTCCGCCGCACGAGCCCGGGTCTCGCGCCAGTCGATTGCACCCATGTGTGAGCGCTCGTTGCCGAGGAAGATGTTCTCGGCGATCGACAGGTACGGCGAGAGCCCGAGCTCCTGGTGGATGATGACAATGCCCTTCGACTCACTGTCGCGCAGGGAGCGGAATCGCATCTCCTCCCCCTCGTAGAGGATGGTGCCCTCGTAGGCGCCGTGGGGATAGAGCCCGGAGAGGACGTTCATCAGCGTCGACTTTCCTGCACCGTTCTCGCCGCAGACCGCGCGAATTTCGCCGGCAGCGACAGAAATGGTGACGTCGCTCAGCGCTCGCACTGGACCAAAGGTCTTGCCGATGCCGACCATCTCGAGAATGGGCGCGCTCACGAGATGTTCCCCCTCCCCGGGCTATCCGTCAGAGACCGAGATCTTCGGCCGTGTAGAACTCCGACTCGACGAGCTGTTCCTCGACGTTGTCCTGTGTGACGACGACAGGCTCGATCAGGAACGACGGCACGACCTTCTCACCATTGTCGTAGGTATCGGTGTCGTTGACGTCGACCTCCTCTCCCTTGACCATCTGGTCGATCATCTTTGAGACCTGGTCACCGAGCATGCGGGTGTCCTTCCACACCGTCATGGTCTGCTTGCCCTGGAGCATCGCTTGCACATTGGCAAGGTCAGCGTCCTGGCCGGTGAGCAGCGGCCAGTCCTCGCCGGGAGCGTAACCGGCGCCGTCCAGCGCCTGCTGGATGCCGAGGGCCAGCGAGTCGTTGGGGGACAGGACGACGTTGACCTTCTTGCCGTCGCCGTAGAAGGAGTTGAGCCGGTTCTCCATTTCGGCCTGTGCCCCGCTGGACTGCCAGGCGTTGATGCCGATGGAGGCCCATCCCTCGGAGTCGGCGGGAGCCTTGCCGGAAGGGCACGTGAACGTCCCGTCGGCAACCATCGGGCCGATGATGTCCCACGCCCCGCCGAAGAAGAAGCGCGCGTTGTTGTCGTCCGGGCTTCCCGCGAACGGCTCCAGGTTGATCTCGCCGTCCTCGCCCCGGTAGTCCTCCATGTGGTCGACGATGTACTGCCCTTGCAGCTGGCCCACCTTGTAGTTGTCGAAAGTGGCGTAGTAGTCGACGTTCGGGGTGCCGTTGATGAGGCGGTCGTAGGCCAGCACCTTGACGCCGGCGTCGGCCGCCTGCTGGAGCACGGGCCCCATCGCGGTGCCGTCGATCGAGGCGACGACGATCACCGCGGCGCCGTCGTTGATCATGTTCTGGACCTGGTTGTTCTGCTGGTCCTGCTTGTTGTCGGCGTACTGAAGGCTGGTCTCGTACCCCATGTCCTGCAGCAGCCCCTCGAGGTGGGCGCCGTCGCGGTTCCAGCGCTCCAGGCTCTTGGTGGGCATCGCGATGCCGATGAGGCCACCAGCCTCCGCGCCGCCCCCGGTCTCTTCTGCGGTGGGTTCGGTATCGGTGCCCGCGGGGGTCTCCTCACCCGTGGTGGTAGTGCCGCCGCGCTCGTCACTACACGCTGCCAGCGCGCCAACCGCTGCGGCGGCCGCTGTGAGCGACAGCAGCCTTCGACGTGAGATGGTCATGATCTCTCCCTTCCGTACAGCATCCTTGCTGCATCCTGGTCGAGCCGATCCAACTCTGAATCGACTCGTTTGTTTCGAAGCATAACTTGTTCGGTGGAGGGAACTGGCGTGGGACCGGATAAGTCCCACACCACGAATGGCCCGGGGTGGCGCAGACCAGTCACGCCACGAATCTCCAGCGTCCTTCCACCGCCCGTTCGCCGCTCGAATCTCAGGTCGATTCACGGGCCTCGGTGGGTGAAACCCGACCATGAGGCGAGGAGATCGCCGCCCCCGCGCAAAGGAAAAGCCGCGGCGAGCAGGACCCGTCCAGCAGGCCCTAAGCTTGGCCCGTTGAGCGTCATCAAGGAAGGACCCCACGCATGACCAACCGCACCCGGGTTGCCCTCATCTTCGGCGGGCGATCATCCGAGCACGGCATCTCGTGCCTGACGGCGGCCAGCGTGCTGGACGCCATCGACCGGTCCCAGTTCGACGTCGTGGCCATTGGCATCACCACTGACGGCCGCTGGCGGCTGGTGCCGCTGGAGGAGGTGGCTGCCTTCGCGATAGTCGACGGGCGGGCCCCCGAGGTCAGGGGCGCCGGGCATGATGCGGTGTGGATGGTGGCCGAGAATGGCTGTGAGGTGGCCAGCCGCTCCGGGGAGGTCCTGCTGGACATCCGTGGGGTGGACGTCGCATTCGCGCTCCTGCACGGGCCCTACGGCGAGGACGGCACCATCCAGGGCCTGTTCGAAATGATGGGGATCCCGTACGTGGGCTGCGGTGTCACGTCGAGTGCGGTCGGCATGGACAAGCAGTTCATGCGGATGGCCTTCGAGGC
>CAZPSO010000309.1:0-2687 GCA_964588895.1 uncultured Tessaracoccus sp. | reverse complement strand
GAGGACTC
Organism: uncultured Tessaracoccus sp.; assembly: GCA_964588895.1. GTDB lineage: Bacteria > Actinomycetota > Actinomycetes > Propionibacteriales > Propionibacteriaceae > Arachnia. Next base: position 2,679 of record CAZPSO010000309.1, on the reverse strand, counting down.
GGGGCCGTAGATCTCGACCACGCGACCGCGCGGCAGGCCCCCGATCCCGAGCGCCACGTCCAGCGCGACCGCTCCGGTGGGGATCACGTCGATCGGTAGGCGCGTATCCTCCCCCAGCTTCATCACGGAGCCCTTGCCGTGGGCCTTCTCGATCTGCGCCAGCGCGGCCTCGAGCGCCTTGGTGCGATCTGCGGTTGCTGCTGCCATGATGTTTCCTCTCAACTCCTGACCGGCGGCCAAGTTTTCGTCGTCATAGTCACTGTAGGGACTTGCACTGACAGTTCCCCAACTGCCCGCAGGCCTGTGGAAATGTCACCAGCCATGACGCTACTACGAACACCCGTTCGAATGGCACGACACGCCCGGGTCAGCGCAGATTCTCCGGCAACTCCAGGTAGGCCCAGGCGGCTCGCCAGATCTTCTTGCTGGGCACCCCGTCCGCCAGCGCCTCCGAGACCGTTCGGCTCTCCAGATCTGCCAGGACCACCTGGTCTGCCCAAACGCCGGCATATCCCTCGCCCAGAATCGACTTCAGACGGTCCCACAACTCGGCTTCGCGCACGCCACCACGGTACCCGTTGCCCTCCACTGCACAGGCGCACAAAAAACGATCAACCTAAACTGCGCGAAATCAGCACACCGGAGCATAAAATGGCAGCAGCCCAGAGACCAGGAGATCCGGTGAACTTTGCAGGTGCCCCCTCGCACAAGAGGTCGGAGCGCATGGTCGCGCTACTGTCAACGCTCGACGAGCAGGGCCAGATGGCGCTCGCTGACCTCGCGGGCGAGCTGGGGGTCTCCGAGGCCACCGTGCGGCGCGACGTGGCGATGTTGGCGACGCAAGGGCTCCTCGAGCGCACCCACGGCGGCGCCCGGCCCAACCGCCGCAACCGGGAACTCCCGGTCCGGCTGCGTGACGGCCGCAACCAGGTGGCCAAGGCGCGCATCGCCGCGGCAGCCGCCGCTGAGATCCCCCTGGGCAAACACGCCATAGCCCTGACCGGCGGCACAACCACCGCCGAAGTGGTGCGGGCGCTGGCCAGCCGCCACGACCTGACCATGATCACCAACTCACTGACCGTGGGGATGCTCGCCGCGGACCAAGGTCAGGGACGGGTCTTGATCGCCGGGGGGGTGCTGCGCTCCAACTCACTGGAGCTGGTGGGCCAGTTGGCCGAGGCCACCCTGCGGCTGGTCAACATCGGGACCGCGCTGGTGGGCGCCGATGGCATCTCCGCGGCGGGTGGCCTGACGACGCACGACGAGACAGAGGCCCGCACCAATCACGCCATGATCGAACGAGCACAGCGCGTGATCGCCGTGGTGGACTCGAGCAAAGTGGGGACCGTGACGCTGGCGAAGATGGCAGACCTGTCCGACATTGACATGCTGATCACAGACACGGGCGTGGATGCCACCGAGCTCGAGCTGATCCGCGCAGCTGGCCTGGAGGTGCAGCTGGTCCCGCGGTGACGCGGTTCAGGCGGCCAGGGCCACCCGCTGTTCGCGCAACTCGAGCACGGCCACCTTCGAACTCACCCGCAACAGCAACTCGGACATGCCGACGCCCAGCGCCGACGCGACCGATGAGAGCACCTCGCTGGAGGCCTCCTTGTGGCCGCGTTCGATCTCGCTCAGGTACCCGAGGGAAACCATGGACGACATGGAGACCTCGCGCAGCGTCATGCCACACTCCACACGGAGCTCCCGCAGCGCTTCTCCCATGACCTTGCGGAGCACAATCGTCTTCACGTCGACCACCTGTCAATCTTCGCTTGCCGGGCGGACGACCTGTCCTCCCACATGGTTCAACGACCATTGCGCGGAAGTTATTCCCGGTGGGTCACACAACCCGCAGGATCATCGAGATCGCGTGGTCGACGGCGGCGGCACGCACCGCCTCCCGGTCCCCCTGGAACTGCTGGAGCTCGCTGTAGGTGGGACGTGGACTCATCCCCATCTTGGGTCCCACCACAGAGAACCACACCGTGCCAACGTCCTTGCCATCCAGCTTGGCGGGGCCGGCCACGCCGGTGGTGGAGACGGCCCAGTCCGAGTCACAGCGGGCCTGGGTGCCGAGAGCCATCTGGATGGCGGTCAGCTCGTTGACCACCCCGCCCTCGCGGATCAGTTCGGGATCGACACCCACGAGGTCGGTCTTGAGTGACGTGGCGTAGGCAATGATTCCACCACGGTAGACCGCTGATGCACCGGGCACGTCGGTCAGGGCCGCCCCCAAGGCCCCGCCGGTCAGGGACTCGCACGTGGCCAGCGTCACGGACCGCCTGGTGAACAGCTTGATGAGTTCTTCGGCCTTGGGCAGCATGTCGTCTCCTGGTGACGTGGGGCAGTGGTTCAAGACTAGTGCTCGCCCTGGGAGTCGTGCTGCCCCTTCTCCTTGCGGCCCCTGCCCGTGCCAGCGCCGATGCCGGCGCCGAGCGCTACTCCGAGGCCGATGCCCAAGGCCAGGTTGTCGAGCACCAGGCCCAAGGCTGTGCCCCGCGCGAGTCCCACCCCGATGCCTGCCCCCATGGAAGCGCCCTGGTTCGTGCCCTCACGCGGTTGTTCGTCATCCGGTCGGCGTTCGTCATCTGTTCCGGTCATGTCTCCAGTGTGGCGGCAGGCGGGTTCAGGCTCCGGCCTGCGCCCTCTTCGACTCGGAGCGGATCCTGAGGGCCT
>CAZPSO010000308.1:0-2740 GCA_964588895.1 uncultured Tessaracoccus sp. | reverse complement strand
CCGGCCGAGAGGACGCCTGGGAAGGCGTTGGAGGCGTCCCCAGTCAGGGTTGGCCGTGCATCTTCGGGTTGGTGCTGTGGTTCAGTTTCAGGATCTTTAGCGCCTCCAACGCCAACCCCTGCGCCCCCTGACCTGCTTTGTTCGCTGTGGGGTGGCGGTGGTTGAGGCTGCGTGCTGGAACCGTCTCCCGGCTGAGAACGCCGAAAAGTGCCCCGTGGGTGCGCCGTCAAGCGATGTTGGCGCCGTCAAGCGGGTGTTGGGGGAAGGGCTCGGAGGCGCTAAAGATCTTGAAAGTCGGCCGCCACGAAGGCGATGGACGCAAGCGCAACTTTGACTGGGGACGCCTCGGAGCCCTTCCCCCAATACCCGCGGCTGCTGAACTGAGTCGGCGTCAGTTCCGCGGCATCTGGTTGTAGTCGAACGTGCGGGGGTCGTTGCCCACCTGGCCGGTGCCGTCGAGGGCGTCGATGCGCTGCATCTCCTCGCTGCTCAGCTGGAGGTCATCCAGAGAGGCGTTGGTGAGCATCCGGTCCCTTGAGGTGGTCTTGGGGATCACGACGATGCCGTGCTGCATGTGCCACTTCAGCACCACCTGGGCGGGGGAGACGTCATGGTCCTTGGCGATGGAGACGATCTCCGGTAGTTCGAGCGCGGCGGTCTGTCCCAGGGGGGAGTAGGCCTGGATGGCGATGCCGTGCTTGCGGCAGGTCTCCTGCACGTCGCGCTGCTGCCACCCGGGGTGGAGTTCCACCTGGTTGATCACGGGCAGGTGCTTGGCGTCAGCGACCAGTTCCTCGATGTGCTCGGGCATGAAGTTGGAGACGCCGATGGCGCGCACGCGCCCCTCGTCAAGCAGCTTCTCGAATGCGCGCCAGGTCTCCTGCCACAGTCCGGCGGCGGGGTAGGGCCAGTGGATCAGGTAGAGGTCGATGTCGTCCATGCCCAGGCGCTCCAGGCTGGCGTCGTAGGCACGCAGGGCCGAGTCATAGCCCTGCTCACCGTTGCGGAGCTTGGTGGTGACGAACACCTCGTCCCGGTCCAGGCCGGAGGCGCGCAGGGCGCGGCCCACGCCGTCCTCGTTGGAGTAACCGGCGGCGGTGTCGATGTGTCGGTAGCCGACCTCAAGGGCGTCGAGCACCACGCGCTCGGTCTCGTCCGGTCCCACCTGGAACACGCCCAGACCCATTTGCGGGATGCTGCCACCGGTGTGGAAATCGACCGTCGTGGTGAGTGTTGTGCCCGAATTACTCATGATTGCTCCTGTTCCAAGGGGATTCACTTCGAAGACTACTGGGTTTGCAACGTTTCGCAGGTCGGGGTGGCCAGTGCCGGTTCGCCAGTGGCGGAACCGCAGTGGCGCCCGGGACGCCCGATGGTAGGGTTTTTGGTGTACGTGTTCCGGGGTCGGTGAAAGTCCGAACCGGCGGTGACAGCCCGCGACCCTCCGTGGTCCCTGCACAGGCAGGGTCAGGAGGTTGACTCGGTGGAATTCCGAGGCCGACAGTCAGAGTCTGGATGGGAGGAACGCGGGCGTGAGGTGCGCGTCTTTGACGCGCGCCAACCACTTGCGTACCCCGGACCAGATTGGGACGGGGTTTTTCAATGCGACGACGGACGGGTCAGCCGCTCAGCGCCATGCGCCGCTGGGGACTGTGGTCCGCCTACCCGGGACGGGTTCGTCCCATCCGGGGGGCGTGGCGCTGGCTGCCCAGCACCCTCGCCATCGCGATCGTGCTGCTCGTGTGGTGGGCAGTCTCCGCCAGCGCCCTGGTGGCGCCGGTGCTGCTGCCGGACCCCCTCGCTGTGGCCGGCCGGGCCGTCAACTGGGCTCTCGACGGCGTGCTCACACGCTACCTGCTGCCCACCCTCACGGCTGCCGCGCTCGGCAGTGTGATCGCGGCAGTGGTGGCCATCCCGCTGGGCATCCTGATGGCGCATTCCCGGTTGATGGCCGCCGTCGCCGAACCGTTCGTGGCGTTCTCCCAGACCATCCCACTGGTGGCGTTCGCCCCGCTGCTGGTGCTGTGGATCGGCTACGGCACCATCCCCATCGCCATCCTGTGTGCCGTGATCGCATTCTTCCCCATGCTCACCACCACGTTGGTGGGGCTGCGCAACCTGGATGCCCGCGTGATCGAGCATGCCGTCCTGGACGGTGCGAACTGGTGGCGTGGGCTGATCCAGGTGGAACTGCCCATCGCCGCCCCGGCCATCATGGCCGGTGTCCGCGCAGGGGTCGTGCTGTCCATGACCGGCGCCATCGTCGGCGAATTCGTGATGGGGGGATCGGGGCTGGGCACGCTGCTCACCATCTCGCGCCAGAGCACCGACACGGTCGGCATGTTCGCGGTCCTGGTGTGGATCGCCATCACTGCACTCGTGCTGCAGGGCACCGTGCAGGTGCTGGAACGAGGCACCCGGAACAGACTGCAAGGAGAATCCTCATGAGAATCAGCCGACGACACCTCCTGTTGGGCGCTGGAGCGCTCGGGCTGGCGGGTGCAGTGGGATGCCAGAACAACGACCGGTCCTCCGACCCGAGCGCCCTCACCGTGGGGCTCACCTACATCCCCAACGTCCAGTTCAGCCCGTTCTACGTGGCCGAGCAGCAGGGGCTGTTCACCGACGAGGGACTGGACGTCAGCTTGCGTCACCACGGAGAGCAGGAGGACCTGTTCACCGCCGTGCTCTCCGGGCAGGAGGACGTGGTCTACGCCGGCTCCGACGAGGCGGTGGTGGC
>CAZPSO010000307.1:0-2767 GCA_964588895.1 uncultured Tessaracoccus sp. | reverse complement strand
TCCACCAGGAGCACCAGTGCCGATGCGGCGTCGCCGTCGATGTCGTCGATCTGCTGGGCGATCTCGTAGCCGTAGGTGCCGACGGCGAACAGTCCTCCGCTGGTTCCGTCGGTGAGGATGGCGCCCGTGATGGGCACCGCCCGGACCGTCTCGGACGCGGCCGGGTCTCCCCATACCGGCTCGGTCAGGGCGCTGGTGCCGCTGCTGCCACCGGCCATGAGCACCCCCAACGACAGCAACGAGAAGATGCCCGCCACCACCGACAGGGCTACGGCCGCGGTGGCCAGGCCGAGGCCGAGGCCGGCTCCGAGCCCGAATCCACGGCCGAAGTTGCCTCGTTTACGGGGTTCGGCCATCTGGGGCTGCTGCAGGTAGCCGGGCGGTGGGAAGGTCTGCGTCGCAGCCGGGGGCGCCTGTTCCGGGGGGGTGGCCGGTCGCGTCCCGGTTTCCTGCTGGGGCGGTTGTCCGGGGCTCGGGGGTGGGTAGTCCGGGGGGCTGTCGGTGCTCATTGACTCTCCTTGCGGTTGCCTGGTCCTCACTCCAGTGAAGCAGGGGCCCGGGCCACATGTGCCGCCCGACGACGCGTGTGAGACGGAATCACCCGCGCGGCTGACCGACGTCTCCCCCTCGAGGAGGAGAGTGCCGTTTCAGTCCCCCACGACGCGCCGACCACGCAACAGCATCAGGGCTGGATCCCGCAAGGCACCGACCTCGACGCGCGGATCCTCCTTGAGCACGATCAGGTCGGCGCTGGCTCCCTCGCCCAGGGCATCGGCACCCAACCACTCGCGAGCGAGCCAGCTGGCGGCACCGACGGCGAACTCGGCCCCGCCCAATTTGGCCAACTCGTCGATCTCGTCACCCACCCGACCGTGCTCCACGACCGTACCCGCATCGGTGCCGCAGTAGATCCGCACCCCCGCCTCACGCGCCGACCCGATCACCTCGTAGCGCTTCTCGTGGAGCTCGTGCATGTGCCGAAAGTAGGTGGGAAACTTCTCCTTGGCGGGCTCCGCGTAGGCCGGGAAGTTGGCCAGGTTGATCATGGTGGGCACCAGTGCGGTACCCCGACGTGCCATCTCGTCGATCACCTCGGGCACCAGCCCGGTGCCGTGCTCGACGCAGTCGATGCCGGCGCCCACCAGTTCGGCCACGGACTGCTCACCGAAGCAGTGGGCGGTGACCCGGGCGCCTTCCGCATGGGCCGTCCGGATGGCCTCGGATGCCACGTCGGCCGGCCACAGCGGTTCGAGGTCACCGGTGTCGCGATCGATCCAATCCCCCACCAACTTGACCCAACCGTTGCCGTCGCGTGCCTGGCGGCGGACCTCATCCACGAGGCCGTCGGGTTCCACCTCCACCGGGAGATTGCGGATGTAGCGCTTGAAGCGGGCGATGTGGCGACCCGCGCGCACCAGCCGCGGCAGCTCGGCGGAGGCCTGCACCCACCGCGTGTCGGCGGGCGAGCCAGCGTCCCGGACCAGCATGACGCCACTGGCCAGGTTGGTCTGGGCCTGCCCGAGTGTGGTCTCCACGTCCACCGCACCCTGGGGGCCCAAACCGATGTGGCAATGCGCATCCACCAAGCCCGGCAGCACCCAGCAATTCCTCGCGACAGTGCGGGCACCCGGAACCTTGTCATAGGTGACCCGGCCCGCATCCACCCACAGGTCGCGACGCTCACCGTCGGGCAGCGTCACTCCGCTGATGTGCAAGGGGGTGGAGGGGTGCTCGAGTCTCATGGGCAGCAGACTAGCGCCCCTGCTTCTTCTGCTCGTCGAACATCTTCTGCAGTTCCGGCGGGAGCTGGAACTCGTCCAGCGACTCCGGCGCCTGCTGCATTGGGTTCTCGAGCGGAGCTGCCTGGTGCGGAGCCGGGCGGGCGGGACGCTTCTTCTTCCCCTTGCGGGCGCTGCCGGGAGCCTTCTTCGTGGCGCTGCCCCCCATCGCGCCCCGGCCGCCCCCGGGCATGCCCGGCATCGACGGCATCCCGCCGCCAGCGAACTGCTCCATCATCTTGCGCGCCTCCACGAAGCGCTTGACCAGGTTGTTCACGTCCGAGACCTGCACACCGGCGCCTCTGGCGATGCGGGCTCGGCGGGAACCGTTGAGGATCTTGACGTCGTCGCGCTCCGCCGGCGTCATGGAATAGATGATCGCCTCGATGCGGTCGATCTCCTTCTCGTCGATCTCGTTGATGGCGTCCTTGAACTGGCCGGCGCCGGGCAGCATGCCGAAGATCTTGGACAGCGGCCCCATCTTGCGGAGCTGCTGCATCTGGCTGAGGAAGTCCTGCAGGCCGAACTTCGCCTTGCCGCCCATGAGCTTCTCGGCCGCGGCGCGGGACTGCTCCGCGTCGAACGTCTTCTCGGCCTGCTCGATGAGCGTGAGGACGTCGCCCATGCCGAGGATGCGGCTGGCCATGCGGTCGGGGTGGAAGACGTCGAAGTCGCCGAGCCCCTCACCGTTGGAGGCGAACATGATGGGCTTGCCGACGACGCGGGCGATCGACAGCGCCGCACCGCCGCGGGCGTCGCCGTCGAGCTTGGTGAGGACGACGCCGTCGAAGCCGATGCCGTCCTCGAACGCCTTGGCGGTGTTGACGGCGTCCTGGCCGATCATGGCGTCGACGACGAAGAGGACCTCGTCGGGGCTGACCGCGGCCTTGATGTCGGCGGCCTGCTGCATGAGGACCTCGTCGATGCCGAGGCGGCCGGCGGTGTCGACGATGACGACGTCGTAGAGGCGGCGCTGGGCGTGCGCGATG
>CAZPSO010000306.1:0-2782 GCA_964588895.1 uncultured Tessaracoccus sp. | reverse complement strand
GCCTGGTGGTGCAGCGCCACTGGGAGCGCGCCGTCGAGGTGGAGATCCCGATGGGGGAGGGCTCGCACGGCGGCGGCGACGGGCTGCTGCTGAGCGACGTGTTCCGCGGCCCCGGCGACGACCCGCTCGGCCGTCCCGCCGGATACCCCGACGGCGTCCGCGCGGTGGCCGTCGGCATCGCGGCCAATGAGTCGCTGCGCACCGGGCAGGCCATCACCATCGCAGACCTCGGCCTGGGGATCTAGCCGGAGTCACGCGTCGGGCTGGGGCGGTCGGCCAGCGAGACCCGTCTTTGCCAGCGTTCGGAACGCTGGTCAGGACCCGGATCGCTCCCTATCTATATGTATACGTGCGGGCCTCGCCATATACGCGAGGCCCGCACCTATACATATAGATAGCCATGCGGCCACCCCCCGGGGCGGCCGTCGTGGGTTGCTTCGACGCCGCTCGGCGAGCGGGAGAAGGCTCGGAGCAAGCCCGGCTCAGGAGCCGGGCAATGTCCAAGGGGCGCCCAGGGCGGTGAAGGACCGCAGCTCGGCGGCCACCTTCTCGCACCACTCCTCCACCTCGTGCACGACGGGGTGGTAGCCCTGCTCGTCGTCGCGCCACTCGACGTGTTCGTCGGCGATGGGCGTGGGGTCCGGGGCCGTGCGGACTGCCTCGAGGACGCGCATGAAGCCGCCGGAGTCCTCCAGTGAACTGAGCAGCGGCACCTCCGGATCTGCGACGTGGTCCATCAGGTTCTCCAGCAGTGTCACCGTGGTGCACTCGATCCGACGCGTTCCCTGCGCCGTGGCCACATCCACCTGGTCCAGCTTGTAGTAGTAGGTGACCGATCCCTTCGTCCCGTGCACGATCACCCGGGGTTCGGTGGCCGCGGAGGCGCACAGGGTCAGCCCGGCGGCGATCCGGGTGCCGCCCGTGGTGGTGACCACCACGGACGAGGTGTCGTCGGCCTCGATGTCGTGGGCGCGGTACAGGTCGATGTCCACGTCGGCCACCTCGTCGGCACGACGCGAGCCCTCGATCCGCAGTGCCGTGGCAATGGAGTGGGACAGCGGGTTGGTCACCACCCCGTCGACCACGGGAACACCCTGGTGCGTGCGCCTGCCCGCCCAGGGGGACCGTTCGTAGTAGGCCACGGGGCGCACCCACGTGCCGACGACGCCGATGCCGGTGACCTCGCCGATCTCGCCTGCGGCGATGACGCGCTCGATTTCCTCATACGCCGACGAGCCCAGACTCTGGAAGCCGATCTGGCAGGCCTTCCCCGTCTCGTGCGCCACGGCAACCAGCTCGGTGAAGTCCTCCAGGGTCACCGTCGGCGGCTTCTCGAGCAGCACGTTGCACCCCGCCCGCAACGCCGTGATGGCGAGCGCCTTGTGGGTGTGCAGGGGCGTGGAGAGGATCACGATCTCGGGCTGGTGTTCCAGCAGGAGCTCCTCGAGCGACGAATAGTGCGGCGTGTCGCCGACCAGCAGTCGGGACGGACCCGCCGGGCTCTCCGGATCGGCCACCGCGACCAGGTTGGAGAGCCCCTCCTGGATGAACGCTTGCAGCGTCCATAGGTGCTGGAGGCCGAATCCGTTGACGCCCACCAGTGCAATCTTCATGGGCTGGGGGGGTGGCGAAGGCTTGGGTGTGGTGCTAGAGTCATTCATGTTGAAAGCGGTTTCCCCGAATCTGCTGGTTTCGATCGTAAGGTCATCGGGATCAGCTTAGCTGGTTGAGAAAGCGCTAACAGCACGAGTCGCTCCAAGCGATCTCGGGAACTGTCAAAGAGGATCACCCCGAGGGGGAAAGTTGAGTCAACCGCTCATCGCCTTCACGCATAGTTGGAGGCGCCATGTCTGCTCTGAGTGAGCTGGGCAACCTCCGCAAGACCAAGGGTCTCGACCGGGGCCCGGCCCAGCGCCACGACGGCAAATGGGCTTTGTTCTTCATGGGTCCGTGGTTCATCGGGCTTGCGGTGATCGTGGCCGGCCCGTTGCTGGCGTCGCTGTACCTGTCATTTACTGACTATGACCTGCTGTCCAATGCCAACTGGATCGGTCTGGAGAACTACGCCGACATGTGGGGCGACCGGCGGCTGCGGAACTCGCTGGTGGTGACGTTCACCTACGTGGTGGTCTCGGTGCCGCTGCAGTTGATGGCAGCTTTGGGGCTGGCCCTTCTCCTGGACCGCGGCGTGCGGGGTTTGGCGTTCTACCGCTCGGTGTTCTACCTGCCCTCGTTGTTGGGTTCCTCGGTGGCCATCGCCATCTTGTGGCGCCAGATCTTCGGCACGACGGGTCTGGTGAACCAGTTGCTGGCGGTGTTTGGTTACACCGGGCCCGGCTGGGTCTCACACCCCGACTACGCGTTGGGCACTCTGATGATCCTCAACGTGTGGACGTTCGGCTCGCCGATGGTGATCTTCCTGGCCGGCCTGCGGCAGATCCCGTCGATGTATTACGAGGCGGCGTCGTTGGATGGGGCCACCAAGATCCGGCAGTTCCTTTCCGTGACGTTGCCGTTGCTCTCGCCGATCATCTTCTTCAACCTGGTGTTGCAGGTGATCAACGCGTTCCAGACGTTCACGCAGTCCTACATCGTGTCCAACGGCACGGGTGGTCCGGTGGATTCGACGTTGTTCTACACGCTGTATCTCTACCAGCAGGGCTTCGGGAACCTGAACATGGGGTACGCCTCGGCGATGGCCTGGTTGCTGCTGCTGATCATCGCGGCGATGACCGCCGCCAACTTCCTGCTCTCCAAGTACTGGGTGTTCTACAATGACTGA
>CAZPSO010000305.1:0-2811 GCA_964588895.1 uncultured Tessaracoccus sp. | reverse complement strand
GGCGTACGCGATGCCCTCGCCGTTGAACGGGTTGACCATGCCACCCGAGTCACCCACCAGCAACAGCCCCCGGCCGTAGTGGGGCTGGCGGTTGAAGGCCATGGGAAGGGCTGCGCCCTGGACCTTGCCGAGCCGGTTCTCGTCGCGGAAACCCCATTCTGCAGGGGTGTTGTCCAGCCAGCGCTTCAGCAACGCCCGGTAGTCGGTCTTGCCGAACCCCTTCGAGGTGTTCAGCACGCCGAGGCCCACGTTGCAGGTGCCGTCGCCCATGGGGAAGATCCAGCCGTAGCCGGGCATCAGCACGGACTTGCGGGGCTCGCCGTCCCACAACTCGAGCCAGGACTCGAGGTAGTCGTCGTCGCTGCGCGGGGAGGTGTAGTAGGTGCGCACGGCCACACCCATGGGGCGGTCGTCACGCTTGTTCAGTCCCATCGAGACGGCGAGCCGCGACGAGTTTCCGTCGGCAGCCACCACGAGGGGGGCGCGGTGGGTCTGGCCGTCCCTGGTGCGCACACCGACGATGCGGCCAGAGCGCTCGTCGAGGATCGAATCGCTGACGTTGGCGCCCTGGATCAGGTTGGCGCCGAGGCCGACGGCATGCCGGGCGATCAGGTCGTCGAAGTCGGCACGGTTGCGGGTGAGGCCGTAGGGCGGGTAGTCCGTCAGCGTGGGCCAGTCCAGCGTGAACGGTTCCCCCCGGCCGCCGTAGATCCTGAGCCCCTTGTTGTGGAGCCACCCGGCTTCCTCCGAGATGTCGATACCAAGGCGCGTCAGCACCCGTGTGGCACGGGGTGTCAACCCATCGCCACAGACCTTCTCGCGGGGGAAGTGCGACTTCTCGAGCAGGGTCACATGCAGGCCGCGACGGGCGAGGTGCGCGGCGGTGGCGGCGCCCCCTGGCCCGGCCCCGACGACGATGACGTCGGCCTCGGTGTCGCTGTGGCGGGCACTGGTGCTCTCCGCGACCTGGGCGTCCGGCATCAATGCTCTCCTGCTGTCGTGTTCTGCCCCCATGCTGTGGGGATTACGTCGGCCAGTCTAGGGCGTTGATCGCCTCAAACTCCAACCGCGCCCAGCCCAATCCGAAAGCGGGCCCGGCTTGCCGATTCGCCCGCAATTAAGCAAGCCGCGCGTGCCCTAAAGATGTCGGGCCGGGGTGGTGGTCCTTCGGCTTTTCCGCTATGCCACCGGCTCGGCTATGGTTTCGAAGATGAATCTAGTGTTCGGGAACAGCCGCCTGCGTGCCACCACCGTGCGGATCGACGATCCCGGGCCGTTGAACAGGTTCCTCCCCCACAACGAGCCCCACTCCGCCTTCCTGCGCGGGGGCGATGGGTTCGTCACGATCGGCGAGATCGAGAGGTTCGAGACCGACTCCCCCGATGCCGCGGACGTGTGGTGGAGCGAGGCCGCCGCCCACATCGACCATGACTCGGAACTGCACGGCGCCTACGGGACGGGCCCGATCGCCGTGGGCTCCTTCGCCTTCGACCTGGACTTGTCCGAGGAGCGTTCGGTGTTGATCATCCCGCGCGTCATCGTCGGCCGCCGCGACGGCCTGGCCTGGATGACCAAGATCGGCGATGGCAGCGGCAACCTCGACCTGCCCGACGCGGGCGAGGCGCTGGTGTCCCCGGGCGAGCTCACCGTCGAGGGGGGCTCGCTGACGGAGTCCGTGTGGATGGACGTGGTCAGCGAGGTCATCGCCCTGATCAGGGCCGGCGAGTTGGACAAGGTGGTGATGGCCCGCGACCTGCTGGTGCGTGGCGACGCCCCCCTGGATGGCCGCACCTTGCTGAACCGGCTGATGCGCACCTATCCCACCTGCTACTCCTACCTGGTGGACGGCATGGTGGGCGCCACGCCGGAGTTGCTGATCCGCCGCCACTCCGGCCTCGCCACCTCGCGGGTGCTGGCCGGCACGGTCTCCCTGGATCCCGACCACATCGACGCCGTCGGCCGCGCTGCCGAGCTGAGCCGCTCCTCCAAGGACGTCTCGGAGCACGAGTTCGCCGTCTCGTCCGTGGCGGATGCCCTGGAGCCTTACTGCGCCGCCATGAACGTGCCCGAGGCACCGTTCGTGCTGCGTCTGCCCAACGTGATGCACCTGGCCACGGACGTCACCGGAGTTGTGGGTCCCGAAACCACTGCCCTGGCGCTGGCCGGGGCTCTGCATCCCACCGCCGCAGTGTGCGGCACCCCCACCTTCTCCGCCATCCAGGTGATCGGTGAACTGGAGTCGATGGACCGCGGCCGCTACGCCGGACCGGTTGGCTGGGTGGACATGAACGGGGACGGCGAATGGGCGATCGCCCTGCGCGGGGGACAGATCCGCCGCGACGACCAGCGCGCCATCCAGATCTTCGCCGGGGCGGGCATCGTGGCCGACTCGGTGCCCGAATCCGAGCTCGCCGAGACCCACGCCAAGTTCAAGCCGATGCTGCAGGCCCTGGGCCTGGCGGACTAGGAGTCTCCTAGCGGCGTCGCTGGACCTTGATCTTCTCCTTCGAGGCGGCGGGGCCACGGCCCTCCCGCTGCGCCTTCGCCTCCTCCATCTGGCGACGCTGCTCCTGCTGCTGCTCCATCATCGTCTCGCGGTCGACCCCGGAGCGCAGGAACCCGAAAGCAATGACCGCGATGACGATCGAGATCCAGTGGGACCAGCCGAAGACCAGGGGCAGCGTGATCAGCGCCACCATGTCGATGCCGCGGAGGATGGAGAACATCATGCCCGGGGGCATGGCGCCGACGCCGATGGCCACCATCGGGATGGAGTAGTCGGCGGGCTTGGCCGAGACCCAGCGCACCGCG
>CAZPSO010000304.1:0-2823 GCA_964588895.1 uncultured Tessaracoccus sp. | reverse complement strand
TTGGCCACCCTGGCCGCCCACACCGACCTGGGCTCCGGCCTGACCATCGCCATGAAGGACCTCGAACTGCGCGGCGCCGGCAACCTGCTGGGCGCCGAGCAGTCCGGCCACATCGCCGACGTCGGCTTCGACATGTACCTGCGCATGGTGGGGGAAGCGGTCACCGCCTTCCGCGGCGGCGACGTGCGCCCCGAGCCTCAGATGCGCATCGAGCTGCCCGTGCAGGCCCACCTGCCCGAGGACTACATCACGTCCGAACGCCTCCGTCTGGAGATGTACAAGCAGATCGCGGAGATCCGCACCGCCGAGGACATCGCCGCCGCCCGCGAGGAACTCACCGACCGCTACGGCACCCCGCCGCCGCCGGTGGAGGGGTTGCTGGCCGTCTCCCGGCTGCGCAACCTGTGCCGTGAGCACGGCATCGAGGAAGTCATCTCACAGGGCAAGTTCGTTCGCTTCTTCCCCGTCGACCTGCCCGAATCCAGGCAGCTCCGGCTGCAGCGCCTCTACCCGAAGTCGCTGATCAAGCAGGCCACCCGCCAGATGCTGGTGCCCAAACCCGACGAGGACCCGCTCGGCTGGGCCACCACCCTCATCACACAGATGTGGGAAGCGTGAGCCCCAACCGGTTTCGGTGTCTGCAGCCCGGCCCAGTAGGATGCGGATGGACGCCATCACGTAAGGAAAATCGATGAAGCTGAACCGACTCACCCATGTTCTCGCGGCCGGTGCCGCAGTGGCCCTCGTCGCGGGGTGTTCCCCGTCGTCGGCCACCGCCGCCGTCGTCAATGGGCAGAACATCCGGGAGAGCACCGTGGAGGCCATCATGGAGGGTTGCGTGGCCGTGGGCGCCATGAGTGAGGGCCCCGACCTTCGCCGTGGCGTGGTGGAGAACCTGATCGTGATCGAGGGTGCCCACGAGGTGGCCCGCCAGAATGACCTGGACATCGCCGAGACTGACATCACCGAACTCCTCCAGACCAACCCCGCGCTCGCCACCTTCCTGGAGGACGAGGCGTGCGGCGACTACATCCGCGGCGACGCCAACACCTTCCTGGTGCTGCAGCAGGTGGATTCCCAGCAGTTCCTGCAGACCTTGCACGAGATGGACATCCAGGTGAACCCCCGGTATGGCCAGTGGACCACCGATCCGGAGCCAGGATCGCAGTTCCCGGTCGGCATCCAGGGTTCCGGTTCCATCTCGGAGGAATCCGGGTAGGAACGGTGTCCTCCCCGCTTGAGCGCCTCCGCGAAGTGATGGCGAGGCTGCGGGTTGAGTGCCCCTGGGATGCGCAGCAAACACATGCCTCCCTGGTCAACCACCTCATCGAGGAGACCAGCGAGGTGGTGGATGCCCTGGAGGCCGGGAACGACGATGAACTCCGGGAGGAACTGGGCGACCTCCTCCTGCAGGTCTACTTCCACGCCCAGATCGCCACCGACGAGGGCCGCTTCACCCTTGACGACGTGGCCACCGGCATCGCGGACAAGCTGGTTCGTCGTCACCCCTACGTCTTCGCCGACGGCGAGGTGCCCGACGACGTGTGGGCTTCCTGGGAGGCCCGCAAGCACGCCGAGAAGGGCAGGTCCTCGGTGCTGGAGGGCGTCGCCCAGTCCATGAGCTCCATCGCCCGCGCCCACAAGGTGATCTCCCGCACCCGCTCCCACCAGGTGCCCGTCGACCTCCCCGAGGAGCCCGTGACGGAGGAGCAGGTGGGCCGGCAGATCCTTAACCTGGTGGCCCGGGCGCAGGCCCACGGGATCGACGCCGACGCCGCCACCCGTCGCGCCCTGCGTGAACTCGAGACCACCATCCAGGCCGCCGAACGCTAATCCCGGGCGGCAAGAACCCCGGCCGGGCGCGTTGGATAGGCTGGCACCTGCAAGTCTTCCATCTTTCTTTGAAAGGGAGCCCATGGCATCCATCGAATTCATCGAAGCCCGCGAAATCATTGATTCCCGCGGTAACCCGACCGTCGAGGTCGAGGTCCAGCTCGACTCCGGTGCCGGCGGCCGTGCCGCGGTCCCGTCGGGCGCCTCCACCGGCGCCTTCGAAGCCGTCGAGCTTCGCGACGGTGACAAGGACCGCTACGGCGGCAAGGGTGTGCTGACCGCCGTCAAGAACGTCGTCGACTCCATCGGCGAGGAAATCCTCGGGTTCGACGCCACCGAGCAGCGTCTCATCGACTTGGCCATGCTGGAACTCGACGGCACACCCAACAAGGCCAACCTGGGCGCCAACGCCATCCTCGGCGTCTCCCTTGCCGTGGCGCACGCTGCCGCGGAGGAGGCCGGACTGCCGCTGTACAAGTACGTCGGCGGCGCAGTCGCCCACATCCTGCCCGTGCCCATGATGAACATCCTCAACGGTGGGTCGCACGCCGACTCCAACGTCGACATCCAGGAGTTCATGATCGCCCCCATCGGCGCCGGCTCCTTCCGGGAGGCGCTGCGCTGGGGCACGGAGGTCTACCACGCGCTCAAGGCGGTGCTCCAGGAGCGTGGCCTGGCCACCGGGCTCGGAGACGAGGGCGGCTTCGCGCCGAACCTCGACTCCAACCGGGCCGCGCTGGACCTCATCGTCGAGGCCATCGGCAACGCGGGCTACACGGTCGGCTCCGACATCGCGCTGGCGCTGGACGTCGCCGCGTCGGAGTTCCACGACGGGGGCTCCTACACCTTCGAGGGCGGCACGAAGAGCGCCGCCGAGATGATCGACTACTACGCCGAGCTGGTCGCCGCCTACCCGCTCGTGTCCATCGAGGACCCGCTGGACGAGGACGACTGGGAGGGCTGGGTGCAGATCACCGAGCGCCTCGGCGA
>CAZPSO010000303.1:0-2845 GCA_964588895.1 uncultured Tessaracoccus sp. | reverse complement strand
CGTGCGGCTTGGTCCGCTCAAACTTGGCCTTTGCCACTTAGGGCTCCTTCTAGGGTATCCCTCGCACTTTGCGAGGCGAACATTTGGGGTCCCCTGATCCGGACACAGGGAACCAGTCCAGTTTTGTGCACCGACGCCTGATAGTCAAACCAAGGTCATGGCAATATTGCAGTTTACCTGACCGGCCAAGCTCGCACACATCCTATGGTGAGGCACCTGCCATCAGGTGGTGGGCCGACGGTGCATCACCCGGTGCGGCAGTCCCGCCTCCACGTAGGGTTCCCCCACCACCTCGAAGCCGATTCCGCGGTACAGGTCCACGATGTAGGCCTGCGAGTGGAGGGTCAACGCGAGATGGCCCCTGTCGGTGAGCAGGCGTGCCAACAGCAGCTTCGCAAGCCCTTCGCCGCGACGGTCCCGCCGCACCGCCACCCGGCCGAGCCCGAAGTCGGCACCGTGGTCTGGTTCCGGGAACCGGATGGAGCGCAGGTAGGCGACACAGCCGGCCTCGTCGCTGATCCAGTAGTGCCGGGTATCCGGGTTCCGGTCCGCGTCGTCGAAGTCCTGCACGTCCACGCGCTGCTCCACGAAGAACACCTCGCAACGCAACCGCGCGATCTCGAAGAACTCGTCCCGGGTCATCTCTGCCCAGGGCTTGCACCGGATGCCGAAGGTTGCCTCGTTGCTCACGGAGACCATCGTAGGGCTAGCCTTGGCTGTCGTGCACCCCACCGACAAGCGGCTCTTCGGTTTGGCCGTCCCCACGCTGGCCGCCCTCCTGGCCCAGCCCACGTTCGTGCTCATCGACACGGCCATGGTGGGGCATCTGGGCACCCCGCAGCTCGCCGGCCTGGCCGTGGCCTCCACCATCATTACCACCCTGGTGGGCGTGCTGGTCTTCCTGGCCTACGCCACCACTGCCGCCGTCGCCCGCGCCGTGGGGGCCGGGGACCGGCACGCGGCCTTGCGCATCGGCATCGACGGCCTGTGGTTCGCGGCGGCCGTCGGCGTGGTGGCGGTGGCCTCGGTGATGGCGCTCGGTCCCACGCTGCTGCGGTTGTTGGGGGCGGAGGGCGAAGTGGTGCGCCATGGCAGCCACTACCTGTGGGCCGCTGCCCCGGGCATCATCGGCATGCTCCTGGTCTACGCCGCCACCGGCACCCTTCGAGGCCTGAGCCGGGTCCACGTGGTGCTGGTCGTGGCCATCGGCGGCGCGGCCACCAACGTGGTCCTCAACGCCCTCTTCATCTATGGCCTGGGGTGGGGGCTCGCGGGCTCGGGCGCCGGCACGGCCATTGCCGAGACCCTGATGGCCGTGGTGTTGGTGGCGATATTGCGCGCCGAGGCCCGCCGGGAGAGCGTCGGCCTGGCCCCCACCCTGGCTGGTTTCCGGCGCGTGGGTGGAGCGGGCTGGCCCCTGTTCGTGAGGACGTTGAGCCTGCGCATCTCCATGCTGGTCACCGTCTGGGCCGCAACGTCACTGGGGGTGGTGAACCTGTCGGCCCACCAGATCGCGATTTCCATCTGGTTCCTGCTGGCCAACGCGCTGGACGCCATCGCCATCGCCGCCCAGACGTTGGTGGGTGAATCGCTGGGTGCACGCCGCGACCGTGAGACGCGC
Source organism: uncultured Tessaracoccus sp. (assembly GCA_964588895.1). Taxonomy (GTDB): domain Bacteria; phylum Actinomycetota; class Actinomycetes; order Propionibacteriales; family Propionibacteriaceae; genus Arachnia. The sequence continues at coordinate 1,224 of CAZPSO010000303.1, read as the reverse complement.
GAACTGCTCAAGCGGTGCGTGCGCTGGGGCACCATCGCAGGCGCGGTCCTGGGACTGGGCCTGGCAGCCTTGGCACCAGTGCTGCCGTGGGTCTTCACCGGCGACGCCAACGTGCGGGGCGCGGCCACAGCCGCCCTCTGGGTGGCGGCGGCCGGCCTGCCCATCGGAGGACTGGTCTACGTGCTCGACGGTGTCCTGATCGGCGCGGGCGACGGCCGCTACCTCGCCTGGACCGGGGTGGTCAACCTGGTGACCTACCTGCCGTTCGTGGTGGCGGTAGGGCTGCTGGCCCCCGCCACCACGCAGGGCCTGGTGTGGCTCTGGGTGTCCTACTGTGCCGCCTACATGGGCTCCCGCGCTGCCACCCTGGGGGTGCGGGCTGCCGGGACCCGCTGGATGGTGCTGGGCCACCAGTAACGACAAGACTGGCCGGGGCAAGATGCCTCGGCCAGTCTCGCGGATCTCAGAGGGTCACTCGACGGTGCCGCGCGCCTTGGCCACGATCTCCTCGGAAATGCTCTTCGGAGTTTCGGCGTAGGAGTCGAACTCCATCGAGTAGGTGGCCTGGCCCGAGGTCTTCGAGCGCAGGTCACCCACGTAGCCGAACATCTCGGACAGGGGAACCAGTGCACGGATCAGACGGTTGCCGTGCTGCTCGTCCATGGACTGGACCTGCCCGCGACGGGAGTTGAGGTCGCCGATGACGGTGCCCAGGTAATCCTCGGGAGTAGTCACCTCGACGGCCATCATGGGCTCCAGGATGCCGGGGTCGGCACGGCGGGCCGCTTCCTTGAACGCCATCGAACCGGCCAGCTTGAACGCCAGCTCGGAGGAGTCGACGTCGTGGTAGGCGCCGTCGGTGAGGGTCACCTTGATGTCCTCGACGGGATAGCCCGCCAGAACGCCGAACTGCATGGCTTCACGGATGCCCTGGTCCACCGCCGGGATGTACTCGCGGGGGATGCGGCCACCGGTGACGCCGTTGACGAACTCGTAACCCGAGCCGGCCTCCTGCGGTTCGAGGTCGATGATGACGCGCCCGAACTGGCCGGAACCACCCGTCTGCTTCTTGTGGGTGTACTCCACCTTCTTCACGGCACGACGCAGCGTCTCGCGGTAGGCCACCTGCGGCTTGCCGATGTTGGCCTCCACCTTGAACTCGCGCTTCATGCGGTCGATCAGGACGTCCAGGTGCAACTCGCCCATGCCGGCGATGATGGTCTG
>CAZPSO010000302.1:1529-2858 GCA_964588895.1 uncultured Tessaracoccus sp. | reverse complement strand
CGTCATCCATTCGCTGAATAAGCCGCTTTTCTGTGGTGAAGTCCCTCCCGGGCGCTCAAAGAGCATATGAGCATTGGGAGGAGCAAATTCCGTCAGCATAAAAAAACCGGCTTTCGCCGGTTTTTTTTGGACTTTTAGTTGTGTTGTCTGCGGGCACGTTGCGCGCCCATTAACAGGATCAAGAGGAAGAGGCTGCTGAGGGAGAGCGAGCCTGCACTGGCGGTGTCGTCTTCCGTTGAATCGCCATCTTCAGGTGGTTGGGGCACGTCGATTGGTGTACTGGGCGCTTCTTTGAATGCGAAGCTGTCCAGAACCAAGCCGTCATAGTCGTACCAGCCGAGTCCCTCAATGTAGGTGATGTCTTCACTGTAATCCCTCTCAGGCGCGGGGTAAAAGATATCGGACTGCCCTTGGAACGTGTAGTCGTAACGGATCGTAATTGTGTTATAGGTGTTGCCCGCGATAGCTACCCGGCCCATCTCCACCAGTTGCAACGAGACCTCGAAATTGCCAAGGTCGCCCCAGGGGTCGCCATATTCTACGGTGACCGACGAGGTGATTTTTTGCCCAAGTTTTAACTGCTTCGGTAAGAGTAAGAAGTTTTCGTACTTGGTGTGTGACCAGTTGGTAAAGTTTGTCCGGTTGGCAACAACCAAATAAATGCCATCGTCGCGCTTTTCGTACCGACGGCTTGTACCGTCACTGTGGATGACAATAGTCTGATTGTGGTTTTCGAGCTTGCGAATCTCCCGCGTAGCAAAATACAGCTCATTTACATAGGCGTACTCGCCTTCTTTTAACGGCAAATATTGAGACAAGTCGAAATACGGAAACTCGTCTGGGTTTGCCGGATCGGTGCCGGTGTCGATTTCAAAGCGGTTGCTTACGCCATCGTTGTCGAAATCCATGTCCGCATCATGCGGATTGAGGGGGTCGAGAAAGTCATAGAACTCTTCGATCTCGTTTGGAATACCGTCGCCGTCTATATCATCGTCACAGGCATCGCCGATTCCATCACGATCCAAGTCAGCTTGATCGGGATTCGGCACCAGAGGGCAATTGTCGAACTCGTCGATAATGCCGTCTTTGTCGGTGTCTGTACCGCGATTGTCTTCAGGGTCGCACGCATCGCCTAGGCCATCGCCATCCACATCTTCCTGGTTGGGATTGGGGTGAGCGGGGCAGTTATCGAGATAGTCGGCAATGCCGTCACCGTCCGAATCTGCGGGGGCGTTTGGATCAACGAAGTCCGGGTCACACGCATCGCCTATGCCGTTACCGTCATAATCCGCTTGATCCCAGTTATAAACCGTGGGGCAGTTATCGACG
>CAZPSO010000302.1:0-1429 GCA_964588895.1 uncultured Tessaracoccus sp. | reverse complement strand
GCGATAAGTTCAAGGTCGCTATAGGATTCTGTCGAGAGGTTTCCAGAGCGCAATCCCTTTCCGCTGACGCCGGTGGGGTGTGAAAACCACGCGCTGGAGGCGCTCCCCAGGTGGAACAAGCCGGCACCCGATTCGAAATCCTCAAAATAGCTTGCCAGAGGGGTGGGGGTATCCAGCGGGTCGTCCAAGGCTGAACCGAGAATCGCTTCAATACGGTTGGAGTAGCCGTCACCATCAAGGTCCAAGTCCGCATCGGCTGGGTCGAAAGGATTTAAGCCGAGTTGCAGTTCCAGCTCATCGCTGATTTGATCGTTGTCGCTGTCAGGATCGCAGGCGTCGCCGATGCCGTCTTGATCAAAATCGGCTTGGTCCGGGTTGGGAATGTGTACACAGTTATCCAGCAGGTCGTGAATGGAATCGCCATCTGTGTCCGGTAGGTTATTGAGGTCGAACGACAGAAACTCGGGGCCCAGTTCCGTCTGCTTGATAATGCTCAGCAGTCCATTGACAGCAAAGAGTCGATTGTCTGAAGAGCCGCTCAAGGGGAAAGCGTTAAGGAGTTGAAAGCGATCGCTCCAGAACTGTAGGTGAGTGTTGAAAGAATCGATCGTCACTAATTGCCGGTCGAGCCAAACGGCGTCGGTTATGCCACTTGATAGGCTATTAAGTATGGATAGCGAGTGGGCATCCAGAAGCTGTCCTGCGCCGTTTAACACGTAATTACCATTGTCAATCAGGCGCAAGGGCTTCGTGGTTTGCAGCTCGCTGCCATGATAGGGCGAATCGCCCCGCTGACCCCACTCCCCCGTGTCAGGATTGAATTCCGTCCATTCGATGTCATTAGGTGATATGCCGGAACGATAGTGATAGATCCGACTGAGTGCCGGATTAAAAATATACTCAGTGCCGCTATAACGTCCCGAGACCTGACCCGTAGTTTCACCTTCTTGATTGAATAAATAGTGGGTGCTCTGACTGGAGCCGCCATCGGATGCAAAGAGATACTGATCTACTGCGAGGAGTCCTCGTGGTGCAGCGGCAAGCGTCGTGAAATGCGTTTCTACGGCCTCGGTAGAGGTTGCATCGAAATAGGTAATGCGCCCATCTTTATGGGCGATATAAAGGCGTGCATGAGCATTTGAATAGCTCATCCACGCTGGTGCGTCGCCCAGCCACCAGCTTTCCAGATACGTATTTTGGCTCACCGACCAGCGGAAAACACTTTGTGTTTGCTCGTCGGCTAGGTAGATAAGATCTTCGCCATCCGTCTCGATAAATTCGGGGGCATAGAATGTATTGTTGGGGTCTGCTGGTTCGCCAGGTATTGGTAGTGCAAACGCTGAAATATCAAATGTCTCTACGGAATAATTCAGCTCGTCAATAATGAAAGCGGTAATAGTGTCTTCGAAGTGGGCGAGATACTGAGGCG